>NZ_JBFTZN010000004.1:0-57470 GCF_056406775.1 Allobosea sp. P1_A7 | reverse complement strand
CGGCTGATGTCTGGCGTCGCTCAGAGCGTCGGCAGCGGGTCCATCGGCATGTCCAAATACTTGCGATGCAGCCGGTCGAGCTCGCCGTTCATCGCATTGAAGAAGATGAAGCCGTCGAGCCAGCGCACGAGATTATGCTGATCCATCTGCACACCCATATGGGCCGGGCTGCGGCGGATGACGAACTTGCGCTCGAATTCCTTGTTCGGGTTCTGCTTCGCCAACGCCTGCGCGACGATGCTGTTGGTGGCGAGCAGGTCGGCCTGGCCGGTGATATAGGCTGCCGCGGCCGTGGCATCGTCCTCGGTGCGCATCAGGCTCGCCTTGGGTGCGGTCGCCGAGATCGCCAGTTCCTGTGTCGTGCCCTTGGCGGCGGCGACGCGGGCGGAGCCGATGGTCTCGGGGCTGCTGACCGGCGAGGCCTTGGCGCCATAGACGGCCAGGAAGGTATTGGCATAGGGCGCGGTGAACTGGATCTGCTTGGCGCGCTCCGGCGTCAGCCCCATCACCGAGATCACGATATCGACCTTGTCGGTGAGCAGGAACGGAATCCGGTTGGCGCCGGTGATCTGCTGCATCTCGAGCTTTACGCCGAGGCCCTTGGCGACCATTTCGGCCATCTCGATGTCGAAGCCGATCGGCTTGCGGTTCTCGTCCTGGGCGCCGAAGGGCGGGGCGTCGAGCGGCACGCCGATGCGTACCACGCCCTTGGACAGGATGTCCTGGAGCTTGTCGGCCCGGGCTTCGGCTCCGCCAAAGACGGCAACAGTCAGTGCAGCCAAACCTGCAAATAGCGAACGCATGTTTCGTCTCCCCTCGTTGTGCAACTGGTGTCGATCGGCCTCCTCAGTGCAGGACCGCGCTGAGGAAGGTCTGTAGTTCGGGCGTCTTCGGCTCGGCGAGCACCGCCGCGGCCTGGCCTTCTTCGTGAATGCGGCCCTCGTGCATGAAGACCACGCGCGAGCCGAAGCGGCGGGCAAAGCCCATCTCATGCGTGACGAGGATCATCGTCATGCCGTCCTGCGCCACCGATTCGAGCACCTTCAGCACCTCGCCGGTGAGTTCGGGATCGAGCGCCGAGGTGACCTCGTCGAACAGCATCAGCTTGGGCTGCATCGCGAGCGAACGGGCGATGGCGACGCGCTGCTGCTGGCCGCCGGAAAGCTGGGACGGGAAGGCGTCGAGCTTGTCCTCCAGCCCGACGCGGCGCAGCACGTCGCGGGCGATCTCGCGGGCTGCGTCCGGCGCCTGCTTCTTCACCACCCGCGGCGCGAGTGTGATGTTGTCGCAGACCGAGAGATGCGGGAACAGGTTGAAGCTCTGGAAGACGATGCCGACCTCCTGCCGGAGCTTGCGCAGGTTGGTCCTGGGATCGTTCACCTGCACGCCGTCGACGAGGATCGAACCGCCCTGGATCGGCTCGAGGCCGTTGATGCAGCGCAGCATGGTGCTCTTGCCGGAGCCCGAGCGCCCGATCACGGCGATGATCTCCCCCTTCGCGACGTCCAGCGAGACGTTCTTCAGAACCTGGACCGCGCCATAGCTCTTGCTGATCCCCTTGATTTCAACGAGCGACATCGAGCTTCCGCTCGAGCGAGCGGCTCCATTGCGTGAGGGGGAAGCACATCAGGAAGTAGATGCAGGCGACGGTGATGTAGACGGCGAAAGGCTTGTAGGTGCCGGCGGCAGTGAGCTGGCCCTCGCGGGTCAGTTCGACAAGCCCGATCGTCGCGGCGAGCGAGGTGTTCTTGATGAGCTGGACGAGGAAGCCGACGGTGGGCGGGATTGCGACGCGGATCGACTGCGGCACGATGATGTGGCGCAACTGTTCCCAGAGCGACAGGCCGAGCGAGGCGCCGGCCTCCCATTGCGTCTTGGCGATCGAGATCAGCGCGCCGCGCCAGATTTCGCCGAGGAAGGCGCTGCCATAGACCGAGAAGGCGACGGCGGCTGCGAACCACGGATTGACCGAGATGCCGATCAGCGGCAGGCCGAAGAAGATCAGGAACAGCCAGACCAGCAGCGGCGTGCCCTGGACGATATGGGTGTAGCCGGCCGCCAGCCAGCGCAGCGGCGCGAAGGGCAGGATGCGGACGACGGCGATGACCAGGCCGAGCAGGGCGGCTCCGGTGAAGGCGGTGACGGTCAAGGCCACGGTCCAGCGCGCCGCCGCGACCAGGTACATCACATCGATCAGGCCGAAGGAACGGATCATCGCCTGACGAACGCCCAGTAATATATGCCGGCAAAGAGGCCGCGGAAGGCCAGCGCGAGGCCGAGATAGAGCACGCCGATCACGGTGTAGACTTCGAAGTCGCGGAAGGTACGCGACTGCACGATCGAGGCCGCGTGGAACAGGTCCTCGACCGAAATCTGCGAGACCACGCTCGTCGCCAGCATCAGCAGCACGAATTGGCTGGCGAGCGCGGGAAACATCGATTTCAGCGCCGGGAACATCACGATGTAGCGGAAGACCTGCAGGCCGGAGAGGCCGAGCGAGTGGCCGGCCTCGGTCTGCGCCTTCGGCACCGCTTCCAGCCCGGCCCGGACGATCTCGGTGGTATAGGCGCCGAGATTGATGACGAGTGCGATGATCGCCGCCGTCAGGCCGTCGAGCCGGAGGCCGAAGCTCGGCAGGCCGAAGAAGATCAGGAAGAGCTGGACCAGCAGTGGCGTGTTGCGGATCACCTCGACATAGCCACCGACGATCCGCTTCAGCCAGCCCGGTCCATAGACCCGCGCCGCAGCACAGGCGACGCCGATGACGAGGCCGCCGAGCATCGCGCAGGCCGAGAGCAGCAGCGTGATCCAGACGCCGTCGAGGATCGACTCCCACGCCGCAAACACATCCCGAAACTGCAGGCCGTATTTCATCGCGCTCAGACCGCCACGGCCGCAGGCAGCGTGACGGCCCGCCCACAACAAACCGACAGAGTGATCAGCGATGGTGTCATTGAGCCTCCCCTTTACAAGAGGCTAGGTTGGCTTCTTATTTGATGTCAAGCTTCACATATGAAACGAGGCAGCATGCCTGACCTTCCGGAAACAGATGACGGCGAGAAGGCCTCCTATTCCGCTCCGGCTCTGGAGAAGGGGTTGGATATTCTCGAGCTGCTGGCGGATGTCGGCGAGCCGCTTTCGACCCGCACCATTGCCGAGCGACTGGAGCGCTCGAAGAGCGAGATCTTCCGCATGGTCTTCGTGCTGCAGCAGCGCGGATATCTGGTGCGGGAGGCGGGAACGGACAGGCTCGCACTGTCGCGACGATTGTTCGATCTCGGCATCAGGACGCCCAGCGGGCGGCAGCTGACCTCGGTCGTACTGCCTCTGATGGAGCGCTTCAGCGAGGAGAGCGGGCAGGCGGCTCATCTCGTCGTGCTGAGCCGTGCGCAGACCGTGGTTCTCGCGACGACCTCCGGACATCTCGACGCGACGGTTACCGTGCGGCCGGGCTATGGCAGGCCGGCGCTGGAAGCCAATTCCGGATTGCTCATCCTGGCGTTCCAGACACGGGCACGGCGTCTGACCCTGATGAAGGATGCCGATAATGAGGCGCGGGCGCGGCTCGAGAGCACCGGCGTTGCGGCCATCTTCGAGATGATCAGGGAGCAGGGACACCAGATCGCACCAAGCCGCGACATTCTGGCGGTTACCGATATCGCCTGCCCGGTCATCGGACCGGCAGGCTATGCGCAGGCGGCGATCCTGGTGCCATGCCTGCAGCGCCATGGCGTGCAGACCAATGAGAAGGCGATCCTCACCAGCCTGAAGGCCTGCTGCCACGAGGCGGGGCTGCGCCTGGCCTATAGCTGACCAGGTGCAGGATGTTGGATCAGGCGGTGACGGGCTGCGGCGTGTAGCCGGCCGCCGTGACGATCGCCGCGATGGCGGCGCGGTCGCTGGTGCCCAGGACGCTGACCAGTTTCGAGGCCGGGTCGGCCTGGACGCGGGTTCCGGGAAGGCCAATTTCGATCGCCTTGATGATCGTACCGGCGCAATGCCCGCAGGTCATGTCCTCGACGCGGAAGCTGAGTGTTCCCGCGCCCTGAGGCTGTGCCTGAGTCCCAGGTGTCGTCTTCTCGCTATGGCTCTGGCATCCGCACATCGTTCTGCGTCCTTTCTGAGGGGTATGAAAGGGAGCCTAAAGCTTCCCATGATGGGAAGGTCAAGCGCCCTCTGCGGGATGCCGGCGCACATCGTGGGGAGGATCCGGCCCTCTCGCGGAGTGTTGAAAATTGGCCTTGACCTTCCCATCATGGGAAGGATCATACCTCTCGCCATCAACATGTGGAGATCAAGCCATGGCGATGGCACGGACAGCGGGAAGCCCCGTTAGAGAATTTGAGATCGAGATCGGCGGGATGACTTGTGCTTCCTGTGTCGGGCGCGTCGAACGCGCCGTGAAGGCCGTCGACGGCGTCGGCTCAGTCGCAGTCAACCTCGCGACCGAACGAGCCCGCGTTACCCTGTCTTCCGGCGGTAGCGATGCCGGCGCGATTGCGGACGCGATCCGCGGCGCCGGCTACGAGCCCACCGAGCGCACCGTCGAGCTGAAGATCTCCGGCATGACCTGCGCGTCCTGCGTCGGCCGGGTCGAGCGGGCGCTCAAGGCGGTGCCGGGCGTGCTCGACGCGACCGTGAATCTCACGACCGAGCGTGCCACCGTGCGGGCTCTCGGCGGTGCGGACCAGATGCAGCAGCTCGTCGCGGCCGTTGCAGGAGCGGGCTATTCCGCCGAAGCGGCGAGCATCGATGCCGGAGCCTCAGATCGCGAGCAGCAGGCGCGCGAGGCGGAACAGGCGGGTTTGAAGCGCGCGGTCATCATTGCCGCAGTCGCGACAATCCCGCTGCTCGTCTTCGAAATGGGCTCGCATATGTACGAGCCGCTGCACCATTTTCTCGCCGGGCGTGTCGGCGAGTTCAACATCAAGCTCCTGTCCTTCCTGCTCGCGACATTCGTCCAGTTCGGGCCGGGCCTGCGCTTCCTGAAGAAGGGGTGGCCGGCCTTGCTGCGTGGCGCGCCGGACATGAACTCGCTGGTCATGCTCGGTACCAGCGCGGCCTATCTGTACTCGACGGTGGCGACCTTCGCGCCGGAGTTCCTGCCTGACGGCACGGACTACACCTATTTCGAGGCCGGTGCAGTGATCGTCACGCTCGTCCTGACCGGACGCTGGTTCGAGGCCAGAGCCAAGGGCCGGACCAGCGAAGCGATCCGGCGACTGATGTCGCTGCAGGCGAAGTCGGCGCGTGTCCTGCGCGACGGCGTCGAGGCCGATGTCGGGATCGAGAGCGTTGTTCCKGGCGATGTCGTCATTGTGCGTCCGGGGGAGCGCATCCCGGTCGATGGTGAGGTTCTCGACGGCGTGTCCTATGTCGACGAGGCGATGATCACCGGTGAGCCGGTGCCCGCCCGCAAGGAAGCGGGGGCGGCTGTGACCGGTGGCACGATTAACGGCACGGGTGCCTTCCGTTTCACCGCCACCAAGGTCGGTGCCGATACGCTGCTTTCGCAGATCGTCCGCACCGTCGAGGCGGCGCAGGGCTCGAAGCTGCCGATCCAGGCCATGGTCGACAAGGTGACGATGTGGTTCGTCCCGGCCGTGATGGCGCTCGCGCTTGTGACCTTCGCGGCCTGGTTCGCCTTCGGCCCCAGCCCCGCCTTGTCCTATGCTCTCGTCAACGCGGTCGCCGTGCTGATCATCGCCTGCCCCTGCGCGATGGGATTGGCGACTCCGACTTCGATCATGGTCGGCACCGGCAAGGGCGCCGAGCTCGGCATCCTGTTCCGCCAGGGCGATGCGCTCCAGGGTCTGAAGGATGCGAAGATCGTGGCGCTCGACAAGACCGGAACCCTGACCAAGGGCAAGCCGGAGCTGACCGATCTCGTCACCGCCGAGGGCTTCGAGGAGGCCCAGGTGCTGCGGCTGGTCGCCTCGGTCGAGGCTCGCTCGGAGCATCCGATTGCGGAAGCGATCGTTGTCGCTGCCCGCCAGCGCGGCCTCGCCCTCGCAGAGGTGTCGGAGTTCGCGGGTGAACCCGGCTTCGGCGTCAAGGCCGTCGTCGAAGGCCGGACGATCGAGATCGGTGCCGACCGGCTGATGCGGCGTCTCGGGCTCGACCTCTCGCCCTTCACGGAGGCGGCAGGCCGCCTGGGCGATGCCGGCAAGACGC
The DNA here is from genome assembly GCF_056406775.1 of Allobosea sp. P1_A7. Lineage (NCBI taxonomy): Bacteria > Pseudomonadati > Pseudomonadota > Alphaproteobacteria > Hyphomicrobiales > Alloboseaceae > Allobosea > Allobosea sp. P1_A7. Next base: position 51,296 of record NZ_JBFTZN010000004.1, on the reverse strand, counting down.
CGCTCTATGCGGCGATCGACGGCAGGCTCGCGGCCATCATCGCGGTTGCCGATCCGGTCAAGGCCACGACCCCCGAGGCTATCGCATCGCTGCATCGGCTCGGCCTGCGCGTCGTGATGATTACCGGCGACAACCGGCGTACGGCCGAGGCGATTGCCGCGAGGCTTGGCATCGACGAGGTCGTGGCCGAGGTTCTGCCGACCGGCAAGGCCGAGGTGGTGGCCGGGCTCCAGGCCGGTGGCGCCAAGGTCGCCTTCGTCGGGGATGGCATCAACGACGCGCCCGCCCTGGCCAAGGCTGATGTCGGCATTGCCATCGGCACCGGCACGGACATCGCCATCGAGAGCGCCGATGTCGTGCTGATGTCGGGCGATCTGAATGGTGTCGCCAATGCCATTGCGCTGTCACAGGCGACGATCGCCAATATCCGCCAGAACCTGATCTGGGCCTTCGGTTACAACGCCCTGCTGATCCCGGTGGCTGCCGGCGCGCTCTATCCGAGCTTCGGCATCCTGATGTCGCCGATGTTCGCCGGACTGGCCATGGCGCTGTCGAGCGTCAGCGTCCTGACCAATGCGCTGCGCCTGAAGCGCTTCCGCGCTCGCACGCCGGCCCCGTTGCAGGACCAGCGCGCCGCCAGGCTCGCGTTGGCGGGGTGAGACTGTAGGAGGAGCATGAGAGATGAACATCGGACAAGCGGCAACAGCCTCTGGCGTCAGCGCAAAGATGATCCGCTACTACGAGAGCATCGGGCTGATCGAGGCTCCGGTGCGCACCGAGGCGGGTTATCGTGTCTATGCCGGTGACGACGTCCACACGTTGCGCTTCGTCAAGCGCGCCCGGAATCTCGGTTTCTCGATTGAGGAAACGCGTGAACTCCTGGCGCTCTGGCGCGACAAGAGCCGGGCCAGTGCCGATGTGAAGGCGTTTGCCCTGCGCCACATCGGCGAGCTCGAGGCGCGGATCGGCGAGCTTCAGGCGATGGTGAAGACGCTCGGCCATTTGGCGCAACATTGCCACGGCGACGGTCGCCCCGATTGCCCGATTCTCGAGGACCTCGCCGATGCTCCCGTCCGGCAAGCCGCGGTTCCGGCAGGCTCTCGCGGCAGGGTACGGCATCACGCCTGAAGCCGGACAGGGCGGGCGCCCCGCAAGGCGCCTGCGCCACACGGCGGCTTAGGTTTCCCGGAAAGCGCGCGCCATGCTGTCCTTCAGCGGCTGCATCAGATATTCGAAGAACGTGCGTTCCTTCGTCTGGATATAGACCTCTGCCGGCATGCCGGCCGTCGGTTGGAAATCGTGGATCGCGGCGGCGCTGTTGCTGTCGAGGCGGACCCGTACGACATAGAGATCGGACGTATTGGGGTAGCCGCGCTGCCTTTCATCCGGCAGGGCGTCGGCCGAAATATAGATCACCTTGCCCTTGATCATCGGCGTCGTGCGCTGATTGAGGGCGCTGAGGCGGATGGTCGCGACCTGACTGTGCTTGATCTTGTCGATATCCTGAGGACGGACATGCGTCTCGATGACGAGCTCTTCCTGCAGCGAGACGATCTCCATGATGCTCTTGCCCGCCTCGATGACACCGCCGGCTGAGTGGTAGCGCAGCTTGACCACGGTTCCCTTGACCGGAGTGACGATCCTGGCGCGGTCGAGAACCCCCTTCACCGTGTGTATGCGTTCCCGGACATCGTTCAGATCGGCACTGACGTCCTGCAACTGCTCCGATGCGGCCTTGATCGCGTTCTTTCTGACACCATCGATCTGCTCGACTGCGCGAGCGATGCGCTCCCGCGCGTCGCCGATGTCCCCGGTGATCCGGCCRGCCTCGCCGCGTAGATTGGCGGCGTTGCGCTGAAGCGCGAGGACGTCGGGCTTGCGGATATAGCCACGGTCGAGCAGGGCCTGTTTGCCAGCGAGCTCTTCCTTGAGGAGTTCGCTCTGCTGGGCGACGGCGGCAAGCTGGGCCTTGCTGCCTGCGATTCTTTCCTCCAGCCCGTCGATGCCCTTTTGCTGAGCCGAAATGTCATTGGAGATGTTGTTCTGGCGGGCAATGAAAGTCGCCGTCTGCGCCTGGAGCATCGCGGCGACATCGGGATCGGTGCTGCTCGCAATCAGGTGGGGGGGGAATACCAGTTGGGACCGACCGGCCGCCTCGGTGTTCAGCCGCGCTTCGACCGCCTCGAGCCGCATCTGCTTGAGCAGGTGCCGGCGGAGTTCAGCCCGGGAAGAGGTGTCGTCGAGCTGCACGAGCAACTGGCCGGGCAGGACGACGTCGCCCTCTCGCACCATGATCTCGCGGATCACGCCGCCTTCGAGATGCTGGATCGTCTTGTTCTGTCCCGTGGTCACGAAGACCCCCGGCGCGATCACGGCGCCTGAGATCGGTGCGGTATTGCCCCAGACGCCGAAGCCCATGACCGTCATCAGCATGATGCCGATGCCGCTGAGTTTCGCCCATCGGGTGTTGCGCGGGACGTCGCCATACCAGGGCTGAGCTGCGATCATTGCGGTCATCGTGCGTCTCTCCACCCTTGCAAAACGCCTGACTGCCCGCCCCGGCAGGGGCGTGGCGGCACAGAATCTCAGTTCGGCCTTGGCGTGCTGTCGATGCTCCGCTGCCCGACGATCAGGGGCAGGATCTCGTCGCGTGCGCCGATCGCCTGGACCGCGCCATCCTTGATCATCATGATCTTGTCGACGCTGCGCAGCAGGGCCGGCCGCTGTGTCACTGCCACGACCGTCATGCCTCGCGCCTTGGCACGCTCGAAGGCTCGCGCCAGCGCGGCCTCGCCGATCGTGTCGAGATTGGAGTTGGGCTCGTCGAGAACGACCAGTCTCGGATTGCCGAAGAAAGCACGGGCGAGCCCGAGTCGCTGCTTCTGGCCGCCGGAGAGCGGGCTGCCATCGATGCCGATCTGCGTCTCGTAGCCATGGACGAACTGCGCGACCATTTCGTGGATGTCGGCGATCTCGGCAGCCTCGTACACATCCTCGTCGCTCGCGTCGTCCCGCATCCTGGCGATATTGGCCTTGATCGAGGCTGGGAAGAGTTGCGTGTCCTGGGGGAGATAGCCGACATTCTCGCCGAACTGCCGCGGGTCCCAGTTGCGCTGCTCCATTCGGTCGAGCCGCACCGTGCCGGCCGTTGGCGTGATCGAGCCGACCAGCATGCGCGCGAGCGTCGACTTGCCGCTGCCCGAGGCGCCGACGATGGCAAGCGAGTCGCCGGGTTCGAGGCTGAAGCTGATGCCGTTCAGGATGACCTTCTTGTTCGGTGGCGGCACATAGAGGATGCGCTCGACATCGAGGCGGCCCTTGGGGTTCGGCAGCTTCAGCCGATCGAGATTGAGCGGCGAGGCCTGCAACAGGGCCTGAACCCGGGAATAGGCGGCACGCGCGTGGATGAAGCTGCRCCAGCCTTCGATCGTGCCTTCAAGCGGGGCCAGCGCGCGGCCTGCGACCACTGATGACGCGATGACCATGCCGCCGGTGAGGGATCCTTCCAGGGACAGCCAGGCACCCCAGCCGAGCATGGCGATCTGCGTGCCGAGCCGGAAGAATTTCGACAACCCGGTCATCATGATGTTGCGATCCTGGGCGCTGACCTGCGCCTTCAGGGATTCCGCGGTCTCGCGGCCCCAGATCAGCACGCCCTCCGGAATCATGCCCATGGCGTTGATGACCTGCGAGTTCCGCGACATCGCTTCCGACTGCAGATTGGCGCGCGTCGCAAAGGCGCTCGACCTTGCGAAGGGGACGGCCGTCAGCTTCTGGTTGAAATAGGCGACCACGAACAGGACGATGGCGGCGACCGTGACGATGTAGCCGAGATGCGGGTGGATCAGATAGACCGCCAGCAGGTAGATCGGTGCGGTCGGCGCATCGAGCATCGTCAGGATGACCGGCCCGGTCAGGAAGCTCCGGATCTGCTGAAGATCGGCGAGTATCTGGAACTCCCGATTCGAACCGCTCTGGGCCGCCTTGGCTGCCGCGCTGAGAACRGGGCCGCCGAGCCGGCTTTCGACATCCACGGCAACCCGCATCAGGATGAAGCGGCGCATCATGTCGAGCAAGACATGGGCCAGGATCGCGACCATCACGATGATCGAGAGCATCATCAGCGTGTCGAGGCTGCGGCTGGTCAGCACCCTGTCCGACATCTGGAACAGATAGATCGGGACAGCCAGCACCAGCGTGTTCACGACGATCGAAAAGATCGCGACGATCACCAGGTTGTGGCGCGCTTCCGCGAGCCCTTTGCCGAGGACCTGCTGGAAATCGCGATCCCCGAGGCGTTGTTCGAGCGGTGATCGGCCGCCGCTGCCACCGCCCCCTCCGCCACCACCTGTTCCGCCCTTGCCGCCCCCAGGACCGTTCGATGTCGTCGTGCCTTGCGGGCTGCCGGCGCCTCCGACCGGTCGCAGATTGGGGACGCTGTCGGCGGGAGGAGCGCCATGCTTCGCCTCGGCGCGCAGCGGGGCTTGCCCTGGTGAGGCCTGACGGGCCTCGCCGGCCATGCGGTCGTTTGAATTGGCGACCAGCGTGAGCGGGGGCGGGGGCCTGCCAATGGTCGTCCCGAGCGGCGTGGCTCCGGGCAACCTGGCGGCATCTGGACGGTTCGATGGCGCGGCGGGAACGGCTTCGTCGGTCATGGAGAGCCCTCGATGCGTACTGGCCTCAAGACATGATGTTGGAGGTGAGGTGATCGTGCTGGGACGGGTCGGGTATGACTGGGCGCGAGACGGAGGAGTCCGATCCGGAATGTGTATCCACGTCATGAGCGAAGGCGACGAGCTCGGGCACCAATGTCTGGGTGTCGTGGATGGTGACCTTGTCGGTGTCGGTGATCATGTTGGTCTGGATCAGCACGCTCTCCTCGTAGGTGTCGCCACCCAGGTATTTCGAGGTCGAAAGCGTGCCGGGATCGATGATATGCGCTTCGTTCAGCACCGTGTTTCCGCCGGTGGCGACGCCCTGGGTCGTCCCGGGGTGAGCATTGGCCTGGATGACCTGGTCGGCGTCGTTCAGAACATTGATCTGGGTGATGACGTTCACGTCGTAATAGTCGCCGGGCACGTAGAGGACGTGAAGCGTTCCGAACCTGTTGCCGTTGAGTTGCCAGTTGGCGTCGGGCGTCAGAATTGTAGAGTTCTGATCAAGAGCGCCGAGAAGATCGTAATGCGCCTGCTGCATCGGCTTGAATGCGACGCTGTCATAGGTCGTGATATCTGCGAGATTGGTAAGGTTGTTGAAGCCTGTGGTGACAACGGTAATATCGCTGCCGTGGCCTGTTGCAAACAGCTTGGCGCTGTCTGAGTCCAGAACGATGTTGTACTGGTAGATCCAGTCGGCGCGGTGATAGTTGCCGCCAATGATGATGATGTCGTAGCTGTCCAGGCCGGTGATCTGAGCGAGATTGAGCTGGGCGTTCTCGCCGCTCTTCACGTCGAAATAGGTTCCGTTCTCCGCCTGAACGATCCTGTCGCTATCGTTCAGTCCATTGAACTGAATGACGGATTTCACATCATAGAAGCTTCCCGGCATGACATCGACCGACCAGAAGGGGGTCGCTGCGGCGCCGTTTGGCGCGATCGTCATCGTATGCGTCGCGAATTCCGCGATGTTGTGGACTTCGTTGCCATGGCTCTGAACCAAGGGGGCCAGCGTGCCATCGACGGCGACGTCGACATGGTCGTTGTCCACGAGGACATTTACCTGCGCGATGCCGCGGCTGAAGAAATAATTGCCGCCCACGATCATCGAGCCTGTTGCTTCGTTGGCGTCGACGATGACCGCAGCATTTGCCAGCATGTTCAGCCCGGTCTCCGAGACGACGGCGACCCCGCCTGTGGGTTCGGCGGCTGTAATGGATTTGGTGATGCTGTCGGCGGGCGCGTCGGCCAGGCGCCAAGGCGCGACCTCGGCAAGGCTCGGCACCGGTGGATCGTTCGCGTTGAGCGCGCCGTCGACAATTCTGCCTTCCATGGCATGTGAGACAGGGCTGCCGTCGGAATAGGGGCTCCCCGTTTCGGTCCAGCGCATATCGCGACTTTCGATAGCCGCTATCACGCTCTGGGTCGTGCCGCCCTGAAGCGCCGCGACCTCGCCGGGCACAGCGCTCTGCGCCTGGTGCAGCATGTCGCTCAGGACGCCGTCGAGATGAAGTTCGGGGGGCACGACGAGAGTGCCGTCAGGATAACGGATCGCGTCGGATGTCAGCAGATCCCGGTCGTCCGCCTGATTGACCTGGTGGATCGAGAGCAATGTCTCGGTGCCGCCGTTCTGATACCCCACAGTGACGATCTTGTGGCTGGTGACCATATAGCCATAGTCGTTATCGACGCTGTCGGGCGCATCGAGGCGATGTGGAGGCGGATGACTCGATGGGAGGATTCTGGCCGGCGGAGTGAAGGGTGTGGGCGTCAGGCTGTGGAGGGCGGGACTGTCGTCGGAGACGTTCGGCGCCCGAAAGAACACGGGTTGCGAAGCCGTTTCATCCGGTGTGATGGGCGCAACGCGATCGTAGAAGCGATCGCCCCCCTCGTCCGACACGACCCGGGACGCTTCGCCGTCATAGGTTTCGCGCGCCCGCATTTCATCAATGAAGACGCGAAGATAGCCGGCAAAATGCCATATCGTTTCGGTAAAGCCGCCAATGTTCATGGCACACTCTGCACTATTGCCTGGCAAGGCCGGTCGCGAGGGCACCAGGCATTGCGTGGGCTCAGGGGCTCACCGGCCCCGAGCAGGGAGCGCGCGGGGAGGCGACCCCGCGCGTCCGAGCATAGCTTGCCTTCCGAGCGTTGGGACGCTCAAAGTGTGCCGATGTCGTGACCTGCGACGGTCAGGTGATCGACGGAGTTGAACTGGACATTTGCGCCCATGGCGATGTGCTGTGTGAAGGCCTCCTGGGTCAGGGCCACGTTGGCAGCAGCCGCGCCGATGCCCGAGTAGCCGTCACTTCCGCCATGGATGTCGCCGAAGCTCGACGATGCTGAGCCACCCGTGGCCGTGGCGGTCATGGAGAAATCGCCAACCGCTTCCGGGATATGGCCTGGACCATAGCAGGACGGGTCGAGCCCACCAGAGTTGAAGTTCACCGACGGATTGGACAGGCTGTCATTGTCGGTGAGGTTGTTGACCTGCGCGATATTGAAGTTGTTGCCGTCATCCGTCGTCTGGGTGACGACGGACGGCATCACGATCGAGTCGTGGATGTCGTGAATCGAGTCGATATCCATCACCCGGTTATCGACGGGTGGCACGAGGGCGCCACTGAGGTCGAGGTCGACCTTTACATTGACAGTGGTGTCGACGGCGGTCTGAACGTGGTTGATGTTCTCGTTGTAGTTGAGGTTGCCGTTCAGGTTGCCATTGGCGTTCAGATTGCCGTTGCCGTTGAGATTCAGGTTGCCGTTGTCATTCCAGACGGAGGTGTCGACGGCCTGCGCGGAGTACTGCGCCTGGCCTTGTCCCTGCCCCTGGCCTTGTCCTTGCCCCTGACCTTGTCCCTGCAATTGGGCTTGAATCTCAGCCTGCGCCTGATCCTGGCTTGGATCCTGCGGGTGATAATCGTTGTTGTTCGGCATGGTGCTTTCCCGTCAAAAAAGGAAAGGCACCCTTCCGCTCGTTGATCGCCGCGTCCCTTCTGCGCTGCGCCGATCCACTTGCGTTGGATGCCATTAGTGCGGAATATTGATAATTTATGTCGAATGAATGTCCCGCCTATCTACGCAAGGAACGTTCTTCAAGATTTCGTACTGGCGACAGCAGAAACCCCTTAATTGACTAAGTCATTGTTTGCGTCTCCCGATATTAATTAGTTGATATAAGTAATAATTTTTCTGAACTATTAGTCTGGTTCGATATTGGGCCAGAGTGTGCGAAATGAAATCTGAGACATATAATTTTATGAGTCATATACTAGCAGATAGGTATAAATTCTGAATATTATTTAAAATTATTGAATGTAATATTCATTATTGGCGAACAATTTCTTTTTGTTGCCTAAATTGATAAATGTCTCAGAAATAATGTGACAATTTGGGGGTTGTGTGCATTATTCCCGATCAGCAAACATCCAACTATGCCCTTGCGGCGTCAATGTATCGAATTATTACCCATTTTCAGACTTTATTGACTTTCAATTACCCATCTGGGACCATGTTTTCGGGTTGGAGGTTGCGCCATGCCGAACGCCATCCGCTTGCAGAACGAGCGCGTCGTCCATTTGTCGCTCGAACGAATGGTCTGGCCTTCCGGACCGGTTTGCCCGCATTGCGGCGAGGCTGCCCGGCTGGGGCGGCTCAACGGCCTGAGCACCCCGATTGGCGCGTGGAAATGCTATTCCTGCCGGAAGCCGTTCACGATCAGGAACGGCACGATCTTTCACAACAGCCATGTGCCTCTGCATGTCTGGCTCCAGGCCCTCTACCTGCTGACGGCGACCCGGCAGAAGATGGGGTCGCAAAGGCTGGCGCAAACGCTGGGAGTTTCCGTCCGAACGGCCTGGCATCTGAAGCAGAAGATTGCCGGCGGCCTCGCGGTTTCTCCGCTGGAGGTGGCCTGCTACGCACCATGGCAGCATGGCGACATGGTCATGCGCTGCGAGTTCCTGGACTGCCAGGTCGATGGCGGCCCAGGCAGCGCGAGTTGCGTCGCGCGTTTTGAACGCTTCATGGCAGCGCTGGAAGGCATCGCAACCGCGGAAACGGACACCTTGTTCATTCAGGCGTTGCGGCGGCTCCTTGCAACCCGGCCGGAGCGGCTGGAAGAGGCCGGCGAGGCGTTGACGGAAGTTCAACTTGAACTCGGCTTGCTTGACGACGAGCCGGCGCAGCCGCGGGTCCGAGCTGCGAGCTTCGGCGGTTTCGGCATGCCGGTCTCTCAGGCCAAGAACTGACCTCTGCGCATATGACGTTCGACATGGTCGTGCCAGAGCTCGTCCAGCGTTCTGCTTCCGGCTTCGCTGGAAGCTGTGCCGAGCGGCTCCATTCCTACCAGTTCGCCCGCCGATGGCCGGGTGGCGTCCAAGGCTTCCAGAAAGGCGAGCGCTCCCATCGACCCTGCGGTGAAGGCCGGGTCTCGGCGGCTGCTCAGAAGACAGATTTCCTCGCCCACAAGTTCCGGGCCGATCCCGGTGAGAGCATTCAGCACCGATGACTGGGCCGAGGCGAGCGCGTGCGTTCGCAGCTCGCCGCATTTGCGTTCGACGATCAGCGTGACCAGGGTCGCAAGGAAACCGAGAATCTGCGGCTGGAGCCAGTCGCCCGCTTGCAGGCCGGCGCCATTCGCGGAAGTCTTCAGAACGAACGGCTCGAGGACGGAGAAGGCAGCCTTGCGCGCTGGTCGGGCTCTCAGAAGATCGAACATGCTGGCTCTGCCGTATCGGAGCCTTCAGGAACGGTGGACGACATGCTTAGGCACAACCGGAACGGGCCATCTACGCTGCCGCCCCGTCCTGATTTCATCGCGCTGGAGCTGGCCGCGCAACGCTCGGCCGAGCAAAGGGTAGCCTTTCTGTCGTTGATAGGCGATCTCAATTTCGCCTGGTCCAACAATGAGAGCATGTTCATCTATGTGCTGATGCTGCTGCTGGACACGGACGAGGCGGCTGCAGCGATCGTCTTTTCCACGCTCAACACGACGCGGGCGCGCCTCGACCTGGCGCAGCGCCTCGCCAAGGTCCGGATCACGGACAAGGGGCTGCGCGCCGAGCTTGACGCGGTTGTCGAGGCCTTTTCTGCGGCAACGCGGCTGCGCAACGATCTCAACCACGCCACCTTCGTCGTCGACGCGAGCGGGGCGATCACACACACACAGAGCATGAAACTGGAGGAGGCCCGGGGCAGGCTGCGTTTCGGCACCCGCCGCCCCGTCGACCAGGCTCGGCTCGACGAGATCGCGGCGGCGACGCAGGAACTCTATGCTCTGAACCGGCGGATCTGGGATCTCCTCCCGCAGCTCGAACGCGGCGTGGCCACGTCCTGACCTTGCTTGGCATCGCTCCGAAAAGTGGAGTGCGGTTTTCGGGAAAGCCGATGCAAACACAGGTGGTTAGACCGTCGGACTGGATATGATATCCGGTCCGATGATCTAGGAAAGGCGCAGCCGCGTCTCCGCATCGAACAGGTGTAGCCGGTCGAGATCGCATGCGAGTTTCACTGCCGCTCCGGCGGCAGGTACGAAGCGGCCATCAGCCATGCCGACCACTTCGCGGCCGGCGAGCTTGACGATGACCTGCGTCGTGACGCCGAGGGGTTCGGCTACGACCACCGTGGCATTGAGCTTCTGCCGCCCCGCGGAGGTGAGGTCGGGTGCATCGAGCGGCTCGACCGTGAGATTGTCGGGCCGCAGGCCCATCAAAACCGTGCTGCGGTCGCCGAGGCGCGCGGCCGCGTCAGGGGCGAGAGTGAGCGCCGCGCCACCGGGCTCCAACGCCAGCGCGGGCATCCCGTTCTGCTGGACCACGGAGACCTCCAGCAGGTTCATCGTCGGCGTGCCGATGAAACCGGCAACAAAGGCGCTCGCAGGGGTGTGAAACACGTCGAGCGGCGTGCCGACCTGCTCGATCCGTCCGTCGCGCATGATCACGATTCTGTCAGCGAGAGTCATCGCCTCGATCTGGTCATGCGTCACATAGACGATCGTGGTGCCGATCGACTGGTGCAGCCGCTTGATCTCGGTGCGCATCTGGCCGCGCAACTGGGCGTCGAGATTGGAGAGCGGTTCGTCGAACAGGAAGACGGTGGGATCGCGCACGATGGCGCGGCCCATGGCGACGCGCTGGCGTTGGCCGCCGGAGAGCGCATTCGGCCGGCGTTCGAGCAGGTCGGTCAGCCCGAGCAGCGCGGCCGCTTCGCGTACCTTGCGGTCGATCTCGGCCTTCGGCAGTTTTGCAGCGTAGAGGCCGAAGGCGATGTTCCGGTGCACCGTCATATGCGGGTAGAGCGCATAGTTCTGGAACACCATCGCGATGTTCCGGTCCTTGGGCTCCAGCGTGTTCACGATGCGGCCGCCGATCGAGATCGTGCCGTCGCTGAGGCTCTCGAGCCCGGCGATCATCCTGAGTGTTGTCGACTTGCCGCAGCCTGAAGGGCCGACCACGACGATGAACTCGCCATCGGCGATCTCGAGGTCGATGCCGTGGACAATGCCGACATCGCCATAGCGCTTGACGACCTTGCTGAGCGAAACGCTGGCCATCGGCTCAAAGTCCCTTCGGCGCGGAGAATGAGGCAATGGCGCCGGACAGCGTCTTGCCCGCTGCGGCGTCCCGCGCAGCGTGACGGGCAATCAACTCCCGCGCCTCTGCAGCCTGTGCCTCGTAGAGGGAGAGGCTTTCGGCGATCGCGGCAGGGGCCGGTCCGCCTGGGAGCGTCCGCACCGAGACGAAATACTCGGGCGTCACGGCCTCGCGGAATTCGGCCTCGGTCAACACCGGGTCGCGGTCGGTAACCTCACGGAACAAGGCGACGAACTCGGCATAGGGCACCGTGCCGAGGGTCTGCCGGGTCGCCTGCAGGTGCTTTGCCATCGCGGCGGCGACATGATGCGTGATGGCGAAGGGCAGTTTTTCGCAGCGCACCAGCGTGTCGGCGAGCTCGGTGATCGTGGCGTAGGACGCCTCGATATTCGCCCGCGCCCGCGTCTCGTCGACCTTGGCGGATGCGAAGACCCCGCCGAGAAGGCTGAGCGCGCGTTCGGCCATGACGAAGGCTTCGTAGCCCTGACCGTGCACCTCGTGCTCATTGTCGTTCATGTCGGTGAAGGGCGTATTGTGCAAGGCGAGCAGCACCGCGTCGCATTTGCCCGCGGTGAGCGAAGCCATCAGGCGCAGATGCTCGACGGGAACCGGATTGCGCTTCTGCGGCATGATCGAGGAGATCTGCACGAAGCCGTCGGAGAAGCGTAGTTGCCCGACCTCGAACGAGGTCCAGAAGGCGAGGTCCTGCGCGAAACGGCCGAGATTCAGCGCCAGCACCCGCAGGGCCGAATAGACGCCGGCGGTATAGTCGCTCGAGGCGATGCAGCCATAGGAGTTGCGCAGGAAATCGGGGAAGCCGAGCAGGTCTGCGACGCGGGCGCGGTCGAGCGGGAAGCCTGTCGTGGTGATGGCAGCTGCGCCCATCGTGCTGAGGTCGACGACCTCGCGCGCCTGCATCAGCCGGGTCACGTCGCGCAGCAACACCTCGATCACTGCGCCGAGATAGTGGCCATAGGTCGAAGGCTGGGCCGGCTGGCCGTGCGTATAGGCGAGGATCAGCGTGCCGGCCTCCTCGCGCGAGCGCCGGATCAGCGTTGTGATCAGGTCGAGCAGCTGCAGGCCGAGCGTGTCGAGCCGCTCGCGCAGCGCGAGCTTGAACAGGGTGTGGTCGATATCGTTGCGCGAGCGCCCGGTATGCAGGCGCCCGGCGATGTCCTTGTCGATCAGCGCCGCGAGCTTGGTCTCGATGAAGAAGAACAGGTCCTCATGCTCGCCGGTATAAGCGGCGGGTTCGGCTCCGGTGAGTTCACGTTCCACGATGTCGAGAGCGCCAAAGATCGCCGCCGCCTCGGGGCGGGTCAGCAGGCTTTGCTCGGCCAGCATGACGCCATGGGCGCGGTGCAGGCGCAGGAGATGCGCGAGATGATGCATCTGGCTATGGGCAAAGCCCGGCGCCAGCACGGTGCGGGCATAGACCGGCGCCGGAAAACGGTCGTCGCTGCCGGAAGGGGCGTCGGGCGTAAGCGCGTTCATGCGAGAATCAGCCTTTCAGGCCCGCGAGCACGACGCCGCGGATGATGTAGCGCTGGAAGATGACGAAGACGACGAGCGTCGGCAGCGTCGCGATGGTGGCGCCGGCCATGATCAGCTCCCAATCGGTCAGGAACTCGCCGGAGAACGAGGCAAGGCCGACCGGCAGTGTGTAGAGCGCACGGTCATTGGTGGCGATCAGCGGCCAGAGGAAGGCGGTCCAATTGCCGAGGAAGGTGAAGATCGCCAGGGCCGACAGCGCCGGCGTCACCAGCGGCAAAGCCACCTTCCACCAGATCGCGAATTCGCCGAGCCCATCGATACGCGCGGCATGGATGTAGTCGTCGGGCACGCCGGCGAAGAACTGCCGCATCAGGAAGACGCCGAAGCCGGTCATCAGTCCGGGAAACATGATGCCCCAATAGCTGTTCAGCCAGCCGAAATTCTTGGCCATCAGATACCAGGGCACGACCAGCATCTCGGTCGGGATCATCAGCGTCGTCAGGATGGCGATGAACACCACCTCGCGGCCGCGGAACTTGAACTTGGCGAGCGTGTAGCCGATCAGCGAATCGAAGAAGAGTACGGACAGGGTGACGAGGAGGCTCGTCACCAGCGAGTTGACGAACCACAGGCCGAAGCGCGTGTTCTTGAAGATATAAACGTAGTTCTCGAAGGTCGGTTCGCGCGGGATGATGTTGAGTTCATAGACCTCGTTGGAGAGCTTCAGCGAGGTTGCGACCATGTAGAGCAGCGGCATCATCATCGCGATGGCGCCCATGGCGAGGAGCGTCCAGGCGAGCACCTGGCCGGGACGAGCGGCGAGTTGCAGCCGCCAGTTCGGCATCGGGGACGCGGCGGAGGTTGCCGTGCTCATGATTTCTCCCGCATCAGCCAGAGTTGGAGGAGGCTGACCGTCAGAAGGATCACGAACAGCACCAATGTCTGCGCCGCCGCATAGCCCATCTGATATGAACGGAAGGCGGTCTCATAGATGTAGAGCACCAGAGGCTTGGTGCTGTTCAGAGGTCCGCCGGCGCCGTTGTCGGTCATGTTGTAGACCGTGTCGAAGATGCGCAGGAAGCCGATCGACGAGATCACCACCAGGAAGACGATGGTGGGCTTGAGCAGGGGCAGGGTGATCTGGCGCAGGATCATCCATTTGCCCGCGCCGTCGATCCGCGCCGCCTCGTAATAGCTCGACGGAATGGCACGCAAGCCCGCCATGAACAGCACGATCTGGAAGCCGAGCCCGGCCCAGATCGCCGGCGTCAGCACTGCATAGAGCGCCTGCGTCGTCGAGCGCAGGAAGGGCTGCGCATCGAGCCCGACCGCGTTCAGCATGTTGTTGAGCAGCCCGATCGGTGGCGGCTGGTAGAACCAGCGCCAGACCCAGGCCATCGCGACTGTCGTCGTCAGGTGCGGGATGAAATAGCAGGCCCGGATCAGGCCATGCGCGAAGCGGACCTGATCGAGATAATAGGCGATGACGAAGGACAGGAGCAGGCTGAGCGGCGTGCCGACCATGAGGTAGATGAACGTGTTCTTGAAGGCGAGCCAGAACACCGGATCGCCCATCATCTTCCGGAAATTGTCGAGCCCGATGAAGACCGGTTTCGAGAGCAGGTTCCACTGCATGAAGGCGATGCCGAACGATTCCAGTGCCGGATAGAATCGGATCACCGCGAAGAATGCGATCGGCACGGCAAGGAACGCCCAGGCCGTGAGTGCCTGCTTCGTCTCGATCGTCAATCCCGCGTAGCCCCGCATGCGTCGCATCCCCGTTCCGGCGTCCCCGCTTTGTGTCGTCCGATTAAATCAAGTCCGTTGATTTAATACGAAGCCGGCGACATGATGCAAGCCCTGCTTCGCGCCAGGCCCACAGGCTCTGCATTTCAATCGGAAGGTTCGCGCCGCTCATGAGCGTATCCGGTCTCGCCCCGTTCGATCGCCGCGGCCATCATCGCCGCGTGGTGATCGAGGCGTTGAGGCGTTCCGGTGCAGCCTCGCGCGCGGAGATCGCCGAGGCGACCGGGCTCTCGGCCCAGACCGTCTCGACCGTGACTGACGAGCTGTGTCGCGAAGGACTGGTGAGCATCGTCGGCCGCCGCGCTTCGGCGCGCGGCCAGCCGCCAATCGATCTCGCGCTGGCGCTCGATGGCGGCTTTGCCGTCGGTGTGCAGGTCGAGCCTGGCCGCATGACCGGTATCTTGGTCGATCTCGGCGCCCATGTCCGGGCCGAACGCAGCATCGATTGCGATACGGGGCGCCCCGATCTCGCCCTCCCGAGCCTGATTGCGCTGGTTGCCGGGTTGGTCGAGCAAGGCCGCATTGCGCGGGCCCGGCTCTGGGGCGTCGGCATCGCATTGCCGGGCCCGTTCGGAGATGTCGCGGAGAGCGAGCAGGATCCGCTAGCCATGGCGGCCTGGTCTCGGCTTCCGTTTCGCGAGGCCTTCTCTGCGGGGCTGAACCTGCCCGTCATCGTCGGCAACGACGCGACGGCTGCGGCAATCGGCGAGCATCTGCATGGGGTTGCGCGCGATCTGCGCAGCTTCGTCTATCTCTATCTTGCCGAAGGCATCGGTGGCGGCCTCTTCGTCGAGGGACAACCGGTGACCGGCGCCTTCGGCAATGCCGGCGAGATTGGCCGCATGATCGTCGGCCACGACCCTGATCGGGGTGGGCTTGTGGCGCTGGAGGCGCGGGCTTCGCTGCATGCGTTGCGTCGGATGCTGGGTGATGCCGGCGTCGGGGATGCGGACAGCTGTGCGGTTGAGCGTCTCTTCGAGGGTCACGAGGCGATCGTCGCTTGCTGGATCGCCGAGGCGGCGCGCCATTTGCGCATCGCCATCGCCAACATCGAGAACCTGCTCGATCCCGAGACCATCGTGATCGGTGGACAGGTGCCGGAACGGGTCCTGGCTGCCCTGATGCAGGCCATCGCGCCGCTGCCGGCCTCCGTCAGCCAGCGCAAGGGCCGGCAGCAGCCACGCTTGCTGACCGGGCGCGCTGGCCGCAATTCGCCGGCTCTCGGCGGCGCGACCTTGCCCTTGTTCAGTGGCCTGACGCCGCATCCGCGAGCAGCAAAACTGCCGAAACCGGCGCGTGCGGCGAGAGCAACGGAGCTAGGAAAAACCCGTCCGGCCAATGGCAGGCGGGATCTGGCGGCGGGGAGCTGAGGCCATGGTGCCGGCTTGTCCCGCAATCGAGATCGAACCGGCCAGCCTATTGGTGGAGCGGTTGGTAGGCGAGGGCGCCCGTCGCGGCGTCCTGTACGATCTGGCCGAAGGCCTCGGACTCGATGAAATGCCCGGCGGCAACGATCGCCCCGGTTCTGGCTGCATGTTCCGCCACGGCGCGGCGGCTCTGCCGCGCCTGATCCTGGTCGCGATCGGCACGATGGCACCACTCGGGAACCGCGATCTGGGCCGGGTTGTGCCAGCTGTCTCCGGCGATCAGGACGGGGCGGCCCGCACCTTCTATCAGGATCGCATGATGGCCGGCGGTATGTCCGGGAGCCGGCAGGAGCGAGGCGGTTATTTTGCCGCTATCGAAGATCGGCAGTCCAGCCTCTGCGGCCTCGAGCCGACGGCTCTCGACGATGGGCGCGATGCTGCGCCGGAAGGCCGCGACATGGTGCGGCAGGGCGGCTTCCTCGCCCTGAGCCTGCCAGTGCGCGATCTCGGCTGCCGGCGCGAGATAGCGCGCCTGGCTGAAGCGGAGAGCGCCGGTCTCGTCGAGTGCCCAGCCGACATGGTCGAGATGGAAATGGCTGAAGACCACGAGCGAGACTGCGTTCGGATCGAGCCCAGCGGCCTTGAACTCCTCTGGCAGCCGGCCGCCGAGCCCGTCGAAATAGGGACTGGGGCCGGGGCCGAGGCCGGCATCGACCATGAGGATGCGGCCATCGCGGCAGAGCAGCGCGAAGACGCCGAAGCGCGTGTGGAACATCCCGACGGGGAACCAGCGCGCCGTCAATTCAGGATGCGCCGCGAAATCGGCTTCGGGAAACGCATAGCGCGAAGCAGCCGGCGCTGGCGCGGCATCGGTCAGCGCAAACAGCGTTGCGCCATCGAGGTCCAGTCGCCGCATTTCAGTCTCCAGCCACAGATGCGGGCCGGCGCCCGCCTGTTCCACGCCTGCCATCCTTCACCAGGGACAACAAGGGAGAGTAGACCATGACGACAGACAACCAGGGCTTCCGCCTCAGCCGGCGCAGCTTCGCGACCGGGGCCGCGGCCGCCGGCCTGACCGTGGCGGCGCCGAGTGTGCTGCGTGCCCAGACCGTGCAGATCGAGTACTGGCAGTACTTCTTCAAGGAACGCGTCGAGGCGATGGATGCGCTCATCCAGCAGTTCGAGGCTGCCAATCCGGGCATCAAGGTCAAGCACACGCACTTCCCCTACGCCCAGTACCGGACCAAGACGGCGGCTGCCGTGCCGGCGGGCGAGGGACCCGATGTCCTGCAGCTCTTCTTCGGCTGGATGCGCGAATACGCCAAGTCGAAGCTGATCCAGCCGCTGCCGGCCGAGCATTTCAACGTCGCCGATATCGACAAGAACTATTTCGAGTTCGTCCGGATGATGCGGACGAACGAGGGATACTGGGCGCTTCCGACCGCCGTCCGCAGCCTCGGCCTGTTCTACAACAAGACGCTGCTGAGCAAGCCGGGCGCATCTGGTGGCAAGCCGCCGGTGACGCTTGACGACATGCTGAAGAACGCGCTGGCCGTCACCGAGCGCGACTCGCGTGGCAACATCACCACGGCCGGCGCGACCATCGGCATCCCGTCGCAGGACTACCATTGGTGGCGCGAGATCCTGCTGCGCCAGTTCGGCGGCAAGCCCTACTCGGACGATGGCCGCACCGTGACCTATGCCAACGACGCGGGGGCCGCCTCCTTCGGCTGGTATACCGATCTGCAGCGCAAGCATAAGGTCGCTGCGGCGGGCTTCCTCTCCGAGAGCCAGGCGGCCTTCAAGGCCGGCAAGGCGGCGCAGCATGTCGACGGTTCGTTCCGCCTCGGCACCTTCAAGAGCGCGCGTGGCTTCGATTGGGGCGTCTCGGAAATGCCGACCCATAACGGCATTGCCAGCAACTACGCCTCCTATTGGGTCAATGGCCTGGCGTCGAGCGCGACCGGAGCCAAGCGCGATGCAGCGCTCAAGTTCCTCGCCTTCATCACCACCAATGACGCGATGCAGCTCTGGTTCGAGAAGACCGGCGAGCTGCCGGCCAAGCCCGAGGTCGCACTGAGCGCCAAGAACCTGGCCGATCCGCTTTCCGGCCCGATGCTGGCTGGCCTCAAATACGCCCATGCCACCGATTTCGTGGCGGAAGAGGCTCAGGGCCAGATCTTCCAGGACATGCTCGACCGGGTGCTGCYGCAGAACCAGGATCCGCTCGCGGCCCTGAAGGAGGCTGCCGCTGCCGAGCAGAAGCTGATCGACGACTACTACAAGGCCTGATCCAAGGCTTTGGTCCAAATGTGCTGCCGCCCGGTTCTCCCGGGCGGCAGCGCTGATCTCAGGTCGCCGGCCGCGCGACGACGGGGACGTACTCGTCCAGATCCTCATCGGCGAAGTTCACGGTCCGGCCGAGTTCCGCCGAGCGATAGAGCGCCATCAGCATGTGCACGACGGCGACGCCGTCGGCAAAGGTCTCCTCCGGCATGGTGCCGCGCCGGAACGCCTCGACGAAATGCCGGTTCTCCAGCGTGTAGCCATAGACGCCGGCTTCGTCCTCCAGCACGGGCATCAGGCCGTGCTCGGCATTCTGCTTCTCGACCAGGTCCTCGCCGCTTGCGCCGCTGACCGCGCGCGAGATGAAGATCTTCAGTCCCGTGTTCAGCGAGCTGAACTCCATCGCATATTCCGGCCCGAGCAGTTCGAGCGTGATCCTGAGGCCGGGGCCGACATAGGCCCATGACGTCGTCGCCTCGATCATCAGCTCGTTGCCGTCGGGGTCCCGCAGCGTGATCAGCCCGCGTGCAAAATCCTCCGACGGCCGCTTGGCATAGTCGACCTCAGGGCCCATCCCAGCCTTGAGCTGCTTGACATAGGCCGGCCGGTTCCATTTCAGCGTCGCGACGGTGGCATTGGCGGAGACCAGGGTCAGCGCATCGCGGGGCTCGCCCGGCGCGGTCAGCAGATGGCGGGCGACCTCGACGCTGTGGCACATCATGTCCGAGAGCACGCCGCCGCCCTGCTTCTCGCCCTGCCAGAACCAGGGTTCGTGCGGGCCGCTATGTTCTTCGGCGGCGCGCGCGATATAGGGCCGACCGGCGCCGGGCACGGCGCGACGCCAGATGATCTCGCGCCCGCGCTGCACCGCCGTCGAGAACAGCTGGTTCTCGAGATAGCCGTGCAGCAGCCTGGCATCCTCGGCCAGCCTCAGCATCTCGCGCGCCTCGCGCAGTGTCCGGCCCAGAGGCTTCTCGCAGGCGATGGCGCGCAGGCGGGACCGGCCGGACGTTACCGCCGCGTGGATCTCGCGCATCGTCTCGACGCGCGTGTGGTTCGGGCTCAGCAGCCAGATCGCGTCGATCTCGCCGGAGGTCAGCATGGCCTCGAGGCTGGCGAACGCCTTGCAGGGGCCAAGATCGAGTTCGTTCGCCCGCGCCGCGAGGGCCGCGCGGCGTTCCGCGCGCGGCGAGTAGACCCCGGTGACCGCGACATTGCGGACTCCCATCAGCGCCGTCAGATGGAAATGCGCGATGAAGCCGGAGCCGACGAAGCCGATCCGCAGGGTGGGAAGCAGGGAGTGRTCGGGCATGGCCACCTCGTGATCAGTCGCGCGGGTTGAGAACGTCATTGAGCGCATCGCCCAGCAGGTTGAAGCCGATCACGACGACGACGATCGCGAGCCCGGGCCAGATCGCCATCCAGGGGGCGTCCACCAGGAACTGCCGAGCGGCGTCGAGCATGCTGCCCCAGGACGGATCGGGGGGCGCCTGGCCAAGGCCGAGAAAGGCGAGGCTCGCCTCCGCCAGCACAGCGATCGCCGTGGTCAGCGTGGCCTGCACGACGAGCGGCGGCATGATGTTGGGCAGGATATGCGAGATGATGACCTTGCGATGCGACGCGCCGAGCGAGACCACCGCGCTGACATAGTCTTCTTCCCGCACGATCAGGGTCTGCCCGCGCGCGAGCCGCACGAAGATCGGCATCGCCGAGATGCCGATGGCCATCATCGCGTTCTGCAGGCTCGGGCCGAGGAAGGCGGCAAGCGCGATCGCCAGAACCAGGAACGGACAGGCGAGCAGCGCGTCGGTCAGGCGCGAGATCACGATGTCGACGACACCGCCGAAATATCCGGCGATCAAGCCGAAGGGCACGCCGAAGACCAGTGCGATCGCCACCGAGAGGAAGCCGGCCGCGAGCGAGGCCCTCGCGCCGAAGATGATGCGCGACAGGACGTCCCGACCCAGATCGTCGGTGCCGAAGGGGTGGGCGAGTGTCGGGCCGAGCCGGATCGCCGACCAGTCCGAGGCATTGGGATCGTAGGGGGCGACCCAGGGGGCGAAGACGGCCATCAGCGCGAAGACGAGCACGATGCCACCGCCGATCAGCGCCGAAGGCTCGCGCAGCAGGCGCTCCCACCCCGTACGGGTCCGCACCGGGACAGAGGGCGCAATGATCTCGACCTGGCTCATCCGCGCAGCTTCGGATTGAGCGCGGCATAGGCGATGTCGGCGAGAAGGCTCATCAGCAGGAAGAAACCGGCCGCACACATCACCACGGCCTGGACCACGGCGTAGTCGCGGCTGAAGACGCCGTCGACGATCATCTTGCCGAAGCCGGGAATACCGAAGACCTGTTCCGTCAGCACGGCGCCGGAGAGGAGCTGCCCGAATTGCAGCGTGCCAAGGGTGACGACCGGGATCAGTCCGTTGCGCAGCGCATGGCGGACCACGACGACATGTTCGCTGAGGCCCTTGGCGCGCGCCGTGCGGACGAAATCCTGCTTCAGCACGGTCAACATCGAGCTGCGGGTATGGCGCATGATGATGGCGCCGGAGGCGGCGCCGAGCACGAGGCTCGGCATGGCCATGGTCCTCAGGTTGCCGAGCGGACTTTCGAAGAAGGGGACGTAGCCGCCCGACGGCAACCAGCCGAGCGAGACCGAGAACAGCAGGATCAGCATGATCCCGAGCCAGAAGCTCGGGATCGAGAGGCCGGCGAGGCCGAACAGGCTGACGGCGTGGTCGAGCACCGAACCGCGCCACAGGGCGGCGATGATTCCGGCGGGGATTCCGATCGCGACTGCGATCAGCATCGAAAGCGTCGCGAGTTCGATCGTGACCGGCAGTTTCTCGGCGATCATCGTGCCGATCGGCAGTCGGGTTCGGATCGAGAGACCGAAATCGCCCTGCACGAAGGCGCTCAGCCAGCTCCAGTATTGCACTGGCAGGGGCTGGTCGAACTGGTACTTGGCGCGGAGGTACGCGATGATCTCGGGGCTGCGATCCTCGCCGGCGAGTGCGAGCGCGGGGTCGCCGGGCAACAGCTTCTGCAGCCCGAATACCAGGATCGAGACCAGCAGCAGCGTCGGCACCGCGACGGCCAGACGCCCCGCCAGGAAGTTGATCATTCCGCGCCCCTCTCGGCCGCCGGCACGTGCCTCACGGCGCCGGCTTGACGCCCTTCAGCCGCAGCAATCCGTCGGGATACACGCTGAGGCCGCCGACATTGGCGCGCGCCGCGAAGAACCAGTTCGGATGATAGAGCGGGATGCTGGGCAGGTCGGCGAGATAGAGGCCGGTGGCCTTCTCATAGAGCGCCTTGCGCTTGCCGGCGTCACCCTCGGCACGGGCATTGTTCAGGACGGTTTCGAGATCGCGGTTGCAGTATTTGTTGAAGTTCTGGCCGCCGGCGCAGGAGAAGAAGGCGTAGAGGGTCGGATCCGGATCGCCGCGCCCGCTCCAGTTGCCGATATAGACCTCGAAATTTCCTGCGAGATAGCGCTGGATCGCACTCGCCGTTTCGAGCGGCAGAAGCTTGACGTCGAAGCCCGCCTCCTTGGCCATGGATTGCACGATCTGTGCGACGCGCGCATCCGTGAGGGCGTTCTCGAAGGTGATCTCGACCGGCACGCTGGTCACCCCGGCCTGCGCCATCAGGGCCTTGGCCGCGGCGACGTCACGGGCCGGAACCGGATGCGCCTTCGAATGGAACGGGTCCGAGGGCGGGATCATCTGGTTGTCGGCGGTGTATTCACCGTTGAAGGCAACGCGGTTGATGATGGCGCGATCGAGCGAGAGCTCGAAGGCCTTGCGCAGCCGGGCATCCTTCGCCAGGGGGCCGTTGGCCTTCTCGCCATTGCCGAGATTGACCATCAGATGCGAGACGGCGAGACCGGGCGCGCCGTGCAGCTTGAGGCTCTTGTCGTCACGCACGGTCTTGAGATCGGTCGGTGCGACGCGCTCGACGAGATCGAGATCGCCGGCCCGAACGCGCGACAGGCGAACGGTTGAATCCGGCACGTAATAATAGGCCACGCTGTCATAGCCGTAATTGGCGGCGTCCCAGTAATCCGCGAACTTCGTCAGCTTGATCAGGTCGCGCGCCTTGCGCTCGACGAACTTGTAGGGTCCCGCACAGACGGGCGCGTTGGCGAAGTCGTCCTTCGCACCGGCCGCGGGCGAGACCATCATGCCGGCGCGGTCACTGAGCACGGAGAGCAGGGGGGCGAAAGGCTCCTTGAGCGTCAGGCGCACCTGATCGGGGGCCACGACCTCGACGCCAGCCACCGCTGAAAGCTCGGCCTTCCGGCGAGAGTCCTTCATCGTCAGCATGCGCTCGATGTTGAACTTCACGGCCTCCGCATCGAAGCTGGTGCCGTCGTGGAACTTCACGCCTGGGCGGAGCTTGAAGGTGATCGCCTTCTGATCCGGCGCCCATTCCCAGCTCTGGGCGAGTTGCGGTGCGATCGTCAGGTCAGGCGCAATATCGACCAGCTTGTCGCACATGGCCGCGAAGACGAAGCGGCCGGCATAGGTCCCGCTCGTCGCCGGGTCGAGCGCATCGGGGTCGTCCTGGATGCCGACCCGCAGATTGGTGCCCTGGGCCGAAGCGGCAACCGCAGCGCCTGCCAGACTTGCTGCGAGCGCAGCGGCAAAAACCAGTGGTCTAGAATTTCGCATGATCCAGCCTCCCGAGCCGTCTCGTCACCAGCTGCCACCGAGGCGGCGCCGTCTTGAGCGTGATGCTGACGGGAATGCATGCACGTGCTCTCGAGTTTGTAAAGACACCTGACGAACAATGCCGCTCGGCAAGAGGATTTAGTCGCATCTTGCATGTGCGAGATTGACAATTGGCAAGAACGATCCGTTATTAGTTCGCATGGTTGACGAATTGACGGATGAACCGCCTCGCGCAGAGGCTTACTCCACGCCGGTTGCGCGCCAGATGTCGGTGCGCTCGGTGATTGAGGCCGTGCTGCATCGCGGCCCGATTTCACGTGCCGAGCTGGCCCGCATCACCGGCCTGTCGAAGCAGACGACCTCCGAGGTCGTGCGCGCGCTGGAGGATAGCGGCTGGTTGCGTGTGCGTGGGCAGACGCAGGGCGCGGTGGGACGAAGTGCCGTGACCTACGAGATCCAGCAGGACGCCGCTTTCGTGCTCGGCGTGGATCTCGGGGGCACCAAGATCCACGCCGCGCTTGCCAATGTGGTCGGTACGATCGTCGCGGAAGAGATGGAGCCGACGGATTCGCGCGGCGGCCTTGCGGTGGTCGAACAGATCGGCGCGCTGGCTGAGCGGCTGGCACGCAAGGCCGGCCTCGCTCCGGGCGGCCTGCGCTGCGCCGCCATGGGCAGTCCGGGCGTCGTCGATCCACGCTCGGGCAAGATCGAGATCGCGCCCAACATCCCCGGCTTCGACCGCATCCGGGTGGCGGACGAGCTCGAGCGCCGTCTCGGCTGTGCCGTGGTGATCGAGAATGACGTCAATCTCGCAGCGATGGGCGAGCAATGGCAGGGCTGCTGCAAGGACGTCCGCAACTTCGCCTTCATCGCGATGGGCACCGGCATCGGCATGGGCCTTGTTCTGGATGGGCGACTTGCCCGCGGCGCCAGCGGGGCTGCTGGCGAAATCGCCTTTCTGCCGGTTGGCGGCGATCCTTTCGACTCGCGCGGCCAGTTCCATGGCCCCTTTGAGACCGCGATCGGCAGCGTAGCCATCCTTCAGCGTTACCGCGGCTTTGGCGGTCGCATGGCGCAGGATGTGCGCGGTGTCTTCGCGCAGCTCGCTCAGGGCGAAGAGGCCGCCATCGCGACACTCGACGAGACGGCGCGCGTCATGGTCCAGGGCATGATGGCGATCCGCGCCGTGGTCGACCCTGAATTGATTGTGCTCGGCGGCAGCATTGGCGTGCGCGAAGAACTGATCTCGCGACTGCGTACGCTCGTCGCCCGGCATCTCGGGGGAGCCCTGCGGATCGAGCCGAGCGCGCTTGGCAGCCGTGCGACGCTTGTCGGAGCCGTCGGCACGGCGCTGTCACGAATCCATGACAGCCTGTTCGGCCTGACCAGCCTCCAGAGCGACTTCGCTCTCCCCGTCGGGAAGGCGACCGAGACAGCATGAACGCCCATGTCACTGCCCCCGGCCTCGTCGTGCTCGACGATGCCGCTACCGTTGCCGCGGATGTCGCGAACAGGATCGTGGCGGAACTCTTGTCGCGGCCTTCGACCGTGCTTGGCCTGGCGACAGGCGAGACGATGCGCCCGGTCTACGGCGAGTTGGTTGCGGCCTATCGCGCCGGGCGGGTCTCCTTTGCCGGGAGCACAAGCTTCAATCTCGACGATTATGTCGGCGTGCCGCCGCAGCACCCGGCCTCGTTCCCGCGTTTCATGAATGAGACGCTGTTCGAAGAGGTCGATGCCGATCGCGCCCGCACCTTCATGCCAGACGGCAACGCGTTCGATCTCGCTCGTGAGGCGGCAGCCTATGAAGCCGCTATCGCGGCGGCCGGCGGCATCGACCTGCAGCTGCTGGGCATCGGCTCCAACGGCCATATCGCCTTCAACGAACCCGGTTCGGATTTTACCTCGCGTACGCGCCAGGTCGCGCTCGCGGCCTCGACTCAGGAAGCGAACCAGGGGCCCTTCGCCGAAAGCGAAACGGTGCCGGAATTCGGCATCACCATGGGGATCGGGACGATTCTGGAGGCGCGCCGGATCATCCTGATCGCTACCGGAGCGGGGAAGGCGGCGGCGGTGGCCCGCGCGGTCAAGGGGCCGCTCGATCCTGCCTGCCCTGCGTCGATCCTCAGGACACATCGCGCCGCGATCATGATATGCGACCGCGCAGCAGCAGCCGGTTTGAGCTGACGACAAAGGGAAGAGACGATCATGTTCGGGACGCGGGATTTCACCAGGCCAGGGCGTTCGCTGGCAGTGGCAGAGAACGGGATGGCGGCGACCTCCCACCCAGCGGCCACTTTGGCGGCGCTCGGCATCCTGAAGGCCGGCGGCAATGCGATTGATGCGGCGATCGCCGCCGTGGCGATGCAGGGCGTCATCGACCCCCACATGACCGGCATCGGCGGCGATTGTTTCGCGATCTACGCTCAGCCCGGCAAGGCGCCGATTGCGCTCAATGGCTCCGGGCGTGCACCAGCGGCGGCCACGCTGGCTTGGTTCCGCGAGCAGGACATGACCTCGATTGCCGATAACTCACCCCATGCCGTGACGGTTCCTGGCGCGGCCGATGCCTGGTGCCGACTCTCGGCCGACCATGGCCGCCTCAGCCTGGAGGAAGTGCTGCAGCCCGCCATCAAGGCGGCGGAGGACGGCTTCCTGGTGACCCCGCGCGTCGCCCATGACTGGGCGATCTACGCCAATCGCCTGCGCAAATATGAAGGTGCGGCGGCTGTCTATTTGCCGGGCGGCGAAGCCCCCCGCGTCGGCGATCGCATGACCCATCCCGCGCTCGGGCGGACGCTGCGCCGGCTCGGCCATCAAGGACGCGACGCCTTCTATCGCGGGCCAGTGGCGGACGAGATCGTTTCCGTCCTCAATCGCAACGGCGCTCTGCATGTCGCGGATGACTTCGCCGGCCAGACCTCCGACTATGTCGAGCCGATTTCAGCCGAATATCGTGGCTATCGCCTGCACGAGTGCCCGCCGAACGGCCAGGGGCTGACGGCACTGATCATCGCCCGCATCCTCGAGGGTTTCGATCTCGCCGAGGGGCGCGTCAGCGAGGCCGATCGTATCCATCTGCTGGCGGAGGCGACGAAGGCTGCCTATCACCAGCGCGACCTGCTCGTTGCCGATCCGGCCTTTGCGCCTGTCGATGTGCAGCAGGTTCTGTCGGATGCCTTCATCGGCCGCCTGCGCGACCGGATCGACATGAAGCGGGCGCAGCCCGCCGTCGACGACGACATGCCGGTGCATCGCGACACGGTCTATCTCACCGTGGTCGATCGCGATCGCAACGCCGTCTCCTTCATCAATTCGTTGTTCTGGGCCTTCGGGAGCGGCATCTATGCGCCTGAATCCGGTGTGATGCTGCAGAACCGTGGCGCCGGCTTCCGGCTGATCGAGGGCCATCCCAACGCGATCGCGCCGCGCAAGCGCCCGCTCCACACCATCATCCCGGCGCTGCTGACCAAGGATGGCCGCACGCAGATGACCTATGGCGTGATGGGCGGCCAGTATCAGGCGACCGGCCACGCGCATGTCCTGTCTTCGATGCTCGATCGTGGCGACGACCCGCAGCAGGCGGCCGACCGCCCGCGCAGCTTCGTCGCCGAGGGCAAGCTCACGGTCGAGTCGACGATCGGCCCCGAGATCCGCGCCGATCTCGCCGCGCGCGGCCATGATGTCTCGGTGCTGCCCGAGCCGACCGGCGGCTGCCAGGCCATCTGGATCGATGAGGCGCGGGGCGTCCTGCTCGGCGGCTCCGATCAGCGCAAGGACGGCATGGCGCTCGGCTACTGAGCCTGGCGCCGGCGCACCGAGCCCGCTCGGCGTCTGATATGAACAGGGCCCGCCTGGCACAGGCGGGCCGCTTTGCGAGAGCTGTCTATCGCGGTCTCGGCCCGATATCCGGCATGGACGGTGGCCGTGTGCTGCGCTCGGAACCGAGGCTTACCGCCGGCGGCTTTTTCAGCAGCCGCACTGCGAGATAGCCGACGAGGCCGGCCGATAGCAGGCCGATATAGGCCAGCAACGCCTGCGGCCCGAACACTTGCATGAACCCGGTGGCGACGATCGGGCCGATGGCTGCGCCCGTTCCCCAGAGGAAGAGCAGCCCGGCCGAAAGGCCGACCGCCTGATCCTGTCCCAGCCGGAGATAGGCGTGCGTGACCGCGACGGTGTAGAGCGCAACGCTGCAGCCACCGATCAGTGCGAAGAGCGTGTAGGACCAGAGCTTGGCGTGCGGAGCATTGGCGAAGAGCACGGCGCCGAGCGCTGCAGCAGCGAGCGTCACGATCGTTGCCGCGCCCAGCATGATGATGCGGCTGTCGATCCGGTCGGCCATCAGGCCGATCGGCCATTGCAGGATCAGCGCGCCGATCTGGATCGAGGCGGTCAGCAGGATGGCCGATTGCTGGTCGAGACCGATGAGGATGCCATAGGCCGGGGCGACATTGGTCAGCACCCCGCCCATCAATCCGACGTAAAGACAACCGACGACGGCAGCCGGGGCCTGGAGCCAGAGCGTCTTCAGCTTGACCGAGACGAGCTCGTGCGATTCCGGGGCTCTCGTGCGCGTCAGCCCGACCGGGATGAGCGCCAGCGAAAAAGCGGCGCTCGCGATCAGGAAGATGTCGTGGGATTCGATGGCGACATAGCCGATCCCGATCTGCGAGCCGATCAGTGCGAGGCGATTGAGGATCTGGTAGGCGCCGAAAATCCGGCCGCGATGGCTCGAAGGCGCCTGTCCGCTGATCCAGCTTTCGATGCAGATGC
This sequence comes from Allobosea sp. P1_A7, assembly GCF_056406775.1. NCBI lineage: Bacteria > Pseudomonadati > Pseudomonadota > Alphaproteobacteria > Hyphomicrobiales > Alloboseaceae > Allobosea > Allobosea sp. P1_A7. The sequence continues at coordinate 23,637 of NZ_JBFTZN010000004.1, read as the reverse complement.
CGTGCCCGGCTGCGGCCACGCCCATGATGAAGCGCGAGACGCCCCACCATTCCACCGGCATGGCCGGAAAGCTCAGCGCAAGCACCGATTGCACCGCGGCAAAGACCGYAAAGCCACGGATATGGCCGATCCGCCGGATCAGCGAGGGGATAGCGAAACAGCCGAGCAGGAAGCCGAGCGAATAGGCGGAACCGACGATGCCGATGAGGAGAGGAGGCTGCTTTTCGACCGCCAGGCGCAGGGGTACGACCGTGTGAATGATCGTGCTTGCGATCTGCAGGATCAGGGCACCGGTGACGATCGCACCAAGGGCTGCGACAGAGCCGGTCTGGCTTTTCTCCGTCACCGGCCTGTCCACCCGTCGGCGAGCCGCTCGTCGCGGAGCTGGGGCAGCGAAGACCTGGCGGCCGGGGCGAGGATCCTCATCGAACTATTTTCGTCAGGCGGGCTGATTCGGGGTGAGCGCCGGAGATGAATAGCATCGTGACCGATGCTTCGCTTAGGAAAACTGTTTCCGAGGGCGGGATTATTCCCTTGTCGGCTCGCCCGACGCTAAGCGCGCAGCCCCTTTGCCAGAAACGAGACGACCGCGCGGACGCCGGGGAGCTGCCCGCGCCGATGTGTCGTCAGGATCGAGGTCGTGACCGTGCCGGCTGTCCAGTCCGGCAGGACGCGCATGATTTCGCCGGCATCGATGGCCCTTCGGCAGGCGACCTCCGGCAGGCATGCGATCCCAAGCCCGGCCTTGGCAGCTCCGAGCAATATCTGCGTTTCGTCGGCGATGAAGCGCCCGAAGGGCGCGGCGAGCACCTCCTGGCCTGCGCTGTCGTGCAGTCGCCAGATCTTGGCGGAGGGGGAGACCAGGAGCCCGTCATGCACACTGAGATCGCCCGGCACGGCAGGAGCGCTCCGCTGGCTGAGATAGCCCGGAGACGCCACCAGGATGATGGTCTCCGTGGCGACCTGCAACTGCACGAGCCCTGAATCCGGCAGTGGCGCGAAATGGCTGCGCACCGCGATGTCAAATCCCTCCTGGGCCAGGTCGACGAAGCGATCGGTGGCATGAAGCTGCACCGTCAGCTTCGGATAGGCTGCCACAAGCGCCGGTAGGCGTTCCGCCAGGTAGAGCTGCGCTGTCGGGACCGATGTCGTGACCCGCACGGTGCCGCTGGGCTCGGCCTGGCGCCGACGGACGATGCTCTCGGCGGCTTCCGCCTCGATCAGCGAGGCGCGCGCGTGCTCGTAGAAGTCCCGCCCGAGTTCAGTCAGCGTGAAGCTGCGCGATGTCCGGTGAATCAACCGTGTGGCGAGACTGGCTTCAAGCACGGCGACGCGCTTGCTGATCGTCGATTTGGGCATGCCGAGGCGGCGTGACGCCGACGCGAAGCCGCCGCTGTCGACGGCCTGGACGAAGAGATGAAGGTCGTTGAGGTTGAGCATGGGGCGATTTCATCATCCACCGATGTGGACTTTCGGCTCTGGTATGAGCGATTGCCGCCGCAAGGTCCATGAATTCATCGCAGGCGAGCCAGGGAATAGCGCCCCAGGACTGGCTCATTTGCTTCGGTTTTCCGTCGAATGATGCTTGCGAAGCGGCCCTTCTCTGCCCATTTTGCCGTGCTCATGCCGGCGCTTCCCCGGGGTCTCGAACTTCGGGCACGGAACTTCGAATGGGGAGGCTGCGGATGCGCCCGATCCTGTCGCTACGATCCTATCCGCCGCATGAGACGGAGCACGCGCACGACTGGCATCAGATTGTCGTGCCCGTCGATGGCACCATGCAGATGCGCATCGCGGGGCAGGATGGCATCGTCGATGACAGCAGCTTCGTGATCGTCGCCTCGCAGGCGCGCCACCGTTTCACGACCCCGCATCATGGCCATTTCGTCGTGCTCGATGTTCCGACCGGAGCGGGCTTCTTTGGCCTGCCGGATCGCCTCGTCCAACAGGCGGAGGGGCAGCCATTTCACCCCCTCGACGCCGGATTGCGGCATCTCGCGCATTACATCGCCCATGATGCGGCGGCGCCTGCGCGCCGATCGGACCTGCTTGATCGGCTCGGCGGCATGTTGCTCGAGGCGGTGGCGGAACGGTCCGGCGATCGGCTGCATTGGCCGCCAGCGCTGGAGCGTGCGGTCTCGCTGCTCGGTCATGGCTATGATGCGACGCTAACCGTCCAGCAGCTGGCAGTCGCCGCCGGCGTGTCGGTCAGTGGCTTGCATGCGCTGTTCCAGCGTTGGATCGGCATGTCGCCGGGGCGCTATCTCGCCGATCTGCGCCTGCGGGAAGCCGAACAACTGATCCGTGAAACCCGGCGTCCGCTTGCCGAGATCGCGCTTGCAGTCGGGTTCAGCGATCAAAGTGCGCTGACGCGAAGCCTGCGTCGTCGGCGCTCGACCACTCCCGCGGCATTGCGACGTGGAGATTGAGCCCAAAGGTTTGGAGATCGGGACAAGAGCGGGAATCGCCGCTGGTCTATGACCGTCACCAGAGAGATGATGGAGACGGCCCATGAAGCTGCGTGATTTCACCACCCTGACCTTCGATGTTTACGGCACCCTGATCGACTGGGAGTCCGGTCTGCTGGCGCAATTGCAGCCTTGGCTGAACGCCAGGGGGATTTTCGTCCGTGACGAAGACCTGCTCGCCGAGTTTGCCCGGCTCGAAAGCCAGTGGGAGGCTGAACAGCCGCGGCTGCTTTATCCCGAGATTCTGGAGCGCGTGCATGGCGACCTCGCCAGGCATTTCGGCACGTCGCCTGATCAACTGGCGGCCCGGGAATTCGGCGCTTCGGTCGGGAACTGGCCGGCCTTCCCCGATAGTCGCGAGGCTCTGCAATATCTGGCCAGGCACTATCGCCTTGTCGTGCTCTCCAATGTCGACCGCGCGAGCCTTGGCCGCAGTGCGGCCTTGCTCGGCACGGAGTTCGACCTCCGGTTCACCGCGCAGGATATCGGCTCCTACAAGCCATCGCTCGCCAATTTCGAGTACATGCTGGCCCATGTCGGCGAGGACAAGGGCAAGATCCTCCACGTGGCGCAAAGCCTGTTCCACGACCACGTGCCGGCCAGCGCAATGGGGATCAGCAGTGCCTGGATCGACCGCCGTCACGACAAGGGGGGCGGAGGCGCAACGCTGCCACCGAAGGATATGCCGCGCCCGGCCTGGACCTTCCGGAGCTTGGCAGAATTCTGCGAGGCGCATGCTGCGGAGCGGTGAGGGGCAGGCTTGACCTTCCCACAATGGAAGGTTGCACGATGCCGCCGCTATCGCGGCCGGATTGTGCAAAGGAATATCATGGCGAATGCCCCGAAGGAGACGTCTCACGGTGGTCACGAGGCCCATGTGGGCCATGCCGCCCACCATGGTAACCACGGACATGGTGCTCATGTCGGGCACCAGGATGCCGGGAAGACGAATGAGGGGCAGGTCAAGGATCCGGTCTGCGGGATGGCGGTCGATCCCCACGAGACGACACACCGCGCGCAGCACGGAGGGCGGCCCTATTATTTCTGCTCCTCTGGCTGCCAGTCGAAATTCGAGGCTGACCCGGCTCGTTACGTCGATCCAGAGCTAGCCGCGGCAACCGATACCGCGCCGGAGGGGGCGACCTACACCTGCCCGATGCATCCCGAGATCAGGCAGATCGGGCCGGGTTCCTGCCCGATCTGCGGCATGGCGCTCGAGCCGGTTCTGATGACGGCTGAAGCACAGCCCAATGCCGAGCTGGTCGACATGAGCCGGCGCTTCTGGATCGGCCTCGTTCTCGCCCTCCCGGTCGCGATCCTGGAAATGGGTGGGCATCTGCTCGACCTTGACCACCTGATTCCGCGTCACCTCTCCAACTGGATCCAGCTCGCCCTGGCGACGCCGGTGGTGCTGTGGGCTGGCTGGCCGTTCTTCGAGCGCGGCTGGCATTCGCTGGTCAGCCGCAACCTCAACATGTTCACGCTGATTGCGATGGGAACGGGCGTTGCCTGGGTCTACAGCGTCGTGGCGACGCTGATGCCCGGGATCTTCCCGCCGGCCTTCCGCGGGCATGACGGCTCGGTCGCAGTTTATTTCGAGGCCGCGGCTGTCATCACGGTGCTGGTCTTGCTCGGGCAGGTGCTCGAGCTGCGCGCGCGGGAAAGCACGGGCGGCGCCATTCGCGCCCTTCTCGATCTTGCTCCCAAGACGGCCCGGCGTCTGAATGCCGACGGCTCCGAGGAGGAGATCCAGCTCGATACGGTGCAATTGGGGGATCGTCTGCGGGTTCGCCCTGGCGAGAAAGTGCCCGTGGACGGCGCAGTGGTCGATGGCCGCAGCGCTGTCGACGAATCCATGGTCACYGGCGAATCCATGCCCGTGACCAAGACTGTCGGCGACGCCGTGATCGGCGGCACGATGAACCAGTCCGGCGGCCTCGTCATCGAAGCGCAGAAGATCGGGCGCGACACCATGCTGTCGCGGATCGTGTTGCTGGTCTCGGAAGCCCAGCGCAGCCGCGCGCCGATCCAGCGCCTGGCCGACCAGGTCTCTGGCTATTTCGTGCCGGCCGTCATCGCCATTGCCCTGCTCGCCTTTGCCGCCTGGGCCATCTGGGGGCCTGAGCCGCGCCTTGCCTTCGGGCTGGTGGCTGCGGTCTCGGTCCTGATCATCGCCTGCCCCTGTGCGCTCGGCCTTGCGACGCCGATGTCGATCATGGTCGGTGTCGGGCGGGGGGCTCGGGCCGGCGTGCTGATCAAGAATGCCGAAGCGCTTGAGCAGATGGAGAAAATCGACACGCTTGTCGTCGACAAGACCGGCACGCTCACCGAGGGGCGGCCGGCGGTCACCGCGATCCGGCCGGCTTCGGGATTTTCCGAGGCCGACATTCTGCGCCTTGCCGCCAGCGTGGAGCGGCCGAGCGAGCATCCCCTGGCGGTTGCGATCGTTGCATCTGCCGAAGCCAAGGGCGTTACGACGGCGGCCGTGACGGACTTCGATTCCCCGACCGGCAAGGGGGCGTTGGGAACGGTCGAGGGCCAGCGGATCGTGCTCGGCAATGATCGCTTCCTGGCCGAGCACGGCGTCGATGTGTCGGGTCTTGTCCAGATCGCGGACGACCTGCGCAGGGACGGTGCGACGGCGATTTTCATGGGCGTGGACGGCAGGCCGGCAGGCGTGATCGCCATTGCCGACCCGGTCAAGGCTTCGACGCCGGAGGCTCTGTCGGCGCTGCGGTCCGAGGGGATACGCGTCGTCATGCTCACCGGCGACAACCGCACCACGGCGCAAGCCGTCGCCCGCAGGCTCGGCATTACCGAGGTCGAGGCCGAGGTTCTCCCCGAGGACAAGAGCGCGGTCGTGGCGAAGCTCAAGCGGGAGGGGCGCGTGGTTGCGATGGCGGGTGACGGCGTCAATGACGCGCCGGCTCTGGCTGCAGCCGATGTCGGCATCGCGATGGGCTCCGGGACCGATGTCGCCATCGAGAGTGCCGGCGTCACATTGCTCCAGGGCGACATGACCGGGATCGTGCGTGCCCGGCGTCTGTCTGAGGCCACGATGCGCAATATCCGACAGAACCTGTTCTTCGCCTTCGTCTACAACGCGTTCGGGGTGCCGGTGGCGGCAGGCGTGCTCTATCCGATCTTCGGCTTGCTGTTGTCGCCGATCATCGCAGCGGCCGCGATGGCTTTGTCCTCGGTCAGCGTGATCGCCAATGCCGCGCGGCTGCGGGCGGTGAAGTTGTGACCGATGCGAGCCGGCCGCGGCCGTATCCCCGCTCCGGCTCGCTGGCGGCTTGCCGGTGGCGAGCGCCGAGAGGGCGCAGGAACACGGTCAGACATGTCCTCGGGCCGGAATGCGCCCGGACGGTGCGCCCATTCTCCGCCCTGGTTCGAATTTGAGTTCCTGACGCAGATCTGAGGGAAGCATCTCGTAGCGTCACTACAGCATTGCCTGCGTCAGTCGTTTGAGAGATGCTGTCATTGCGGTTTGGGATGGTCGCGTCGTTGTTGCCCCATCCCTGCCGGCCTGTCGCTTGGACGAGCAAGCCTGCCTTACACGCGGAATGTGAAAGCGTTCTCGACCGGAGGCGAAATGAGCTACGTCGCTGATCGTGACAAGCAGCAGCTCGCGCAACTCGACGAGCAGATTTCGCAGTTCATCGCGCGCTACAGGCAGCACAGACCGGCGCGGCGCAAGACGGTCATCCTGTTCCCGGGAGGCATGGGATCCAGCATCAAATGGGCGACCACGACCCAGGGCAATACGCCCTATTTCTACAATCTGATCTGGCTGGATTGCCCCATCCTGACCGGGGGCGCGCTGCTGCTCAAGATGAAAGGCGATGACGATGCGGGCCGGCATTTCGTGATCGCCGATGGCTGCGTCCGGTTTCCTCCGGTGCTTACCCCCTACGATGATTTCCTGAGCTGGTGCACAGCCAGGAAATTCGATTGGTTCGTCTTTGGCTGGGACTGGCGGCGCGATCCCGAGCTCGTGGCGCGCTTCTTCCTGAAGAGCTTCGTGCCGAAGTTCCGTCAGCGGGTCCGTGTGGAATGCGGCACCGATCCCTTCGCCGATGTGACGCTGATCGGGCACAGCTTCGGCGGCATGGTCGTCAAGCTGGTCCTGAACCAGGGGGGCTCGCATGTCGCAGCGGTCAGGCGGGCGATCAGCGTCGGGTCGCCCTTCTACGGCTATGCCGGGCAACTGAACCGCTATTTCAAGGGCGACCCCGACCTGGACAGGCTCTCATGGTCCTACGACCCGCGCAATCTGACCCAGTTGATCTCGTCGTTGCCGGGGCCATACACGCTTCTCTACCTGGACCAGGCGACCTTCCAGCGTGACCAGGCGGCGTTGGCTGCCGATCCGAACTATCCGCTGTCGCGATATCCGGTCAGGGACCGCGATACCGGCGCGATCGCCGATCCTTATAACCCCGGGAAGAACGGAACCCAGGTGCGCTACCCCGTGAACTGGGGCTTCAGCCATGCCGCCCTGGGCCGGGGCGAAGCGATCTATCGGAAGGTGGCGCTGCCGCTCGGGGCGGCCACGAAGAGCAAGTTCTACAATATCCGCGGCGTCCAGCAGCGCAATGGCGGGACCATTAACGAGACGACGGATGAGCAGACATGGGGCTGGATCGACCCCGCCTTTGATCCGAGCGCCGAGCCGTCACCGATCGTGGATCACTCCTATTGCCCCGGCGACGGCGTGATCCCGGCCTGGTCCGCGCGTCTGGTCTCGACCCCGGCGGCCAATGTGCGCACCGTGACCGGAGACATTGACCGGGACAGTCTCGAGCATATGGATCTGATGCTGAGCCCGCAGATCCGCGCGCAGATCCTCAACATCATGCAGTAGCTTGGCGAGGTGCGTCATGGCCGTGAAAATACGCAAGCCAAAGTCTCCGCCGCCTCCTTTGCGCGCCTCGCGGGACGAGCTCAACAGGTTTCTGGACGGTCTCCAGGCTGCCCAGGCGGAGGCTGGCGGAGACAGCACCAAGCTCCGGACGGCGACGCTCGCGCACATCGCCAAATACAGTCTGCCTGAATTGCAGGGACTCATCGGCAGGGCCTATGTCGATGCGCCCAAGAGCGCCAGCCAGAAGCTCGGTACGATGCCGAAGGATGGCGGGCCTACAGAAGAGGAAGGTTCGCCCAAGGTTCCACGACCGCGCTCTCCAGCCCCGAGGGGCAGGGCCAGCCCAAAGCCGAAAGGCAAGTGAGCCTGGAATGCTGCGCTATTTCTCCGGCCGCATGGCGACGATGCCGGTGTCCAGGGGAGGCGAAACCGGCAGAGGTCGTGCCGTCGCCTTGGGTTTCCGGCGGGCTTCGGCATAGGGAATGAGCCAGAGGCTCGGCTTGCCGTCGCCATCGGTTAGCGCGATCGGCTCGAAATAGCGGACGCGATCCTCCGGCGACAGATCGTCCGGATGTTCGCCATATTGCGGGTCGAGCGTATCGCTCCCAGCCAGATAGGTGCGCGGTCGCGCCGGCGAGGACTTTGACCAAGTAAAGCAATGAAAGCTCGCCGAGGCGATGATGTACCATCGCATCGGGTTGAACGAACGGCTGTGGCGGAGCCTCCGCAAGGTCTTGAGCAGGATGCGCATGCGCCCGACCACGGTCCAGGGACGCCGGAAGATCCGTTCGAGAAAGGCGACGATCGGCTGAGCCGGTTCGGCAAGCTGCGCGTAGCAGATCGTCTCGCCGTCCAGGTCCCGGAAGCGAAGATTGGGAGCCAGGCGCCCGCTCTCCAGATCCTCCCAGAAGAGCTGGGTTCCGGCGAGAGGAGCAACGACGCTGAGATAGGTCGGCATCGGCATCAGCGGGTTGTCGGCGATGGCTTCCATGGCCTGCTGCATCTCCGCAGCCGTCTGGTAGCGAGGGTCGAAGAGATAGCCGTAACCGACGGCAATGCCGTGCCCCTCGGCGAAGGCGACGTCATCGATGACATTCTGGCGCCGGCTGAGGTTCTGGGTCTTGTTATAGCGGCGCAGAAAGCTCGCATCGAGCGATTCAATCCCGACGAACAGCCCGACGCATTTGGAGGCGGCGAAGGTCTCGATGAGCGCGCGGTCCTGGACGACGTTCTGGGTGACCAGCGCGCCCCAGCCCCGCACCTTGGGATGGTCGCGCAGGAACTCGCAGATGGCCAGCATATGGGCCCGGTCATCCGAGAAATTATTGTCCAGCAGCATGACCATCGGATACCAGCTGCGCATGCTCAAGCGGGGGCTCGATTCCAGCGCGCTTTCCAGCGACGCCTTGAAGCTGGCCAGCCCATGGCGAACATGCGCCCCGACTTCCGAGGGGATGACGCAAAAGCTGCATTTGAAGCTGCATCCGCGTGAGGTCTCCGCAAGATGCGTGCTCGGATTGATGCCGCTTTTGCGCAAAAGGCTATAATCGACCGTGTAGTCGGAGATTTGTGCAATCGGAGAGCGGTAGATTGGTCGGAGCGAGCCGGCCAAATAATCGTTAACGACATCTCTGACGCAATCGACGCCGCCGGCGCAGACGACATCGAAGAACTGCTGAGCGAATTCCGGGAAAAGCGTGCATACGCTCCCGCCGGCAACGACCGTCGCTCCACTGCGTCTGAAATGATAGGAGAGTTGCCGCAGTCGATCGAAGTCGGGCTGAAGCCCCGTGAGGAATACGAGGTCGTACTTGTTGCAATGTGCAGGGTCGAATGGGCCGTGCCAGTCTTCATGATAAAGCACGACATCAAATCGCTTTGCATCGATCAGTGCAGCAATATGCAGACCTGCGATAGGTTGCATGAAATGCGTCGAGCGCCGTTTGTCGCGACCAGGCCGAAGATGGGCGCAAATGACGACCGTTTTGATCGTCTGTGGTGCGCCGGGACTGGCTTCGGCTGATGTTCGGGAGAAAAGACGCGATATTCTTGAGGCAGGCATGAACGGTCGCCCCCCGTATACTGGCTGAAAAACTAGAGACAGCTAGGTAATGACTTCACTCTATGCGCATATGCGGCCATATTCAAACTGACGAGACAGTAGCCGAGCGCCGACTTTCGCGACACAGGAGCCTGTGCGATGACGATGAGCGAAGCCGAGCCTCGAAAACTTGTGTCGGAGAGGCGCTACGTCACGATCGTCTTCGTCGACCTCGTCGGTTACACCCAGTTGTCGGAGCAGCTTGATCCGGAAGAGCTCCGTCTCGTTCAGCGCCGCTACCAGCAACTGACCCTGACGACCATGGAGCGCTATGGCGGCTTCGTTGCGAGTTACACGGGCGACGGTGTCCTCATCTTCTTCGGCTATCCCACGGCCCGCGAGAACGACGCGGAACGGGCCGTCCGTGCCTCCCTCGAGCTGATGGAGCGGATCAAGACGCTGAACACGAGCATCGAGGATGGCACCGTTCCGGATATCGCAGCGCGTATCGGCGTTCACACGGGCCTCGTCGTGATGGCACCGGCCCGCGTCAGCAGCGGCTCCAGCGAACTCGGTGCGGTGGGCGAGGCCATCAATCTCGCGGCGCGACTGCAGGCTGAGGCCGCGCCTGGGACGGTCGTGGCGACCCGGGAGGTCACCGACCTCACCGCCGGGCTGTTTGAAGTCAGGGCCCTCGGCCCAAGAGCCATCCGGGGCCTTTCGCGTGAGATCGAAGTCTTCGAGATTGCTCGTGAGCGATTGGGAACGGCGCGGCGCCGAGGCAGGGTCGCGAGCAGTGTTCCGATCGCTGTCGGCCGGGAAAGCCATTTCCAGAGCATCCTTGCGCGCTGGACCAGCGCAACGAGCGACAGGCGGGCGCAGTTCGTTCTCGTGGCCGCGGATGCCGGAGTTGGAAAGACGAAGGTCATCACGGAGATCTGCGGTCATCCCGCGCTCTCCGATGCAGSGATCTACATGACCTATTGCCATGAGCTGTTCGCGAGTACGCCGCTCTACCCGGTCGCGAGCTTTCTCTGGGCACGGGCTGGTCTCAAGTTCGAGGACGACAACAAGGTGCGCGGCGCGAAGATCGGCGCCGTCCTGGACGAAATCGGCCTCAACACGCCGGAGAACAACGAAATACTGGCAAGCCTGATCGGTTTGGCTGCAACCGGCATCCGCGAGCAGTTTGCCCCGGCCCCGACAATGTTCAAGCGCAAGCAGTATGAGTTCGTCATCTCGGTCATCGTGCGCACGGCCCGCCGACAGCCGACCCTTGTGGTGATCGAGGATGCGCATTGGCTCGACCCGTCCTCTGCGGAACTCTTGCGGGAACTCCTGACCGCCGGGAGCGATGAGGCGCTGATGGTGGTGGCAACCGCACGGCCGTTCCCGCGCGCCGAGGGGTTACCGGAGCCGGACGAAGTCGTGACGCTGGAGCCGCTGTCGGGGGAGCAGAGTCTCGCGCTGGCGCACGCGATTCCGGGTTCGGAGGAGCTGCCTCCCGAGAAGATCGCGCAGGCGGTCGCTGCCGCGGAGGGCGTTCCGCTCTTTGTCGAGCAGTTCGTGCTCTCTTTGATCGACGAACACATCCAGACGCCTCATCCCATCCGCAAGCCGTCGAATGTCCCGCTTCTCCTTGCGGAACTCATGTCCGAGCGGCTCGACCGGCGCCCGGGTGCGCGACCCGTCGTACAGGCCGCGGCCTGTATTGGTCGTTCCTTCACCCCGGTATTCCTCGCCCACGTCCTGGAGAAGGGCATCAGGGAGGTGATCGCGCCTGTCGAGGCGCTGGTCGACGCCGAGATTCTCCTGCCCAAGCGCATAGGTGGGGAAATCCGCTATGAGTTTCGGCATTCATTGCTTCAGCGCATGGCTCATGAATCGATGCTCGCCACCGAACGGCGCGCGATCCATGACCGCATTCTGGGCCTGCTCGATCAGGGGGATGGCGTCGATATCCCCTTGCCCGAGGTCACAGCGCACCATCTCACCGAGGCGGGCCGCTACCAGGAGGCAGTCAAGGCCTGGCTGAGGGCCGGAGCGAGCGCCGGACAGCGTTCTGCCCATATCGAGGCTATCGGGCATATTCGCCACGGATTGTCCCTGCTCGACAAATTGCCGGACGACATGGCGCGGACGACGCTCGAGCGCGGTCTTCAGGCGGCGCTGGTCGGCTCCATCACCGCCGCGCAAGGGCCGACATCGGCAGGTTTGCTGCAATGCTGCAAGCGCGGGCTGGAGCTTTGCAGCGAAGACGAGCCCTCCGCATTGATGTTTCCGTTCCTGTTCGGAAAGTTCACATTCGCCAATTGCAGCGGCGATGTGCCTGAAGCCGCGTCGCTGGCCCAGAACTTCCTCGATCGATCCGAGCGCGCGGACTATGGCTCTGGCCGAGCCATCGGGCACCGTCTGATCGGCATGGTGCGGCTCGGCCAGGGCAAGGCCGACGAGGCGATCGAGCATCTCGAGCACTCCCTGCTCATCGGAGAGCGTGATCGCGATGAGGCAAGTACATTCATGTTCGGCCAGAACACCGAGATTCACACCAGATCACTGCTGAGCCTCGCTCATTTCTGCCTTGGCAATGTCGGCGAGTCCCTGCGCATAGGCATCGATGCGCTTCGTTCCGCAGACGCCTTGCGGCATCCTCATTCCGCGGCGATTCCGATGTCCTATGTCGGTGGCTGGGTCTTCGGGCTGTCGAACGCGACCAATGAGCTGATGCAAGAGGCGGGGCGGTTGGTGRCACTGTCGGAACAGCACGGGCTCGCAGGCTTCCGGGCCCATGGCGCGGCATTCCTGGGCTGGGGGCTCTGTCAGAAGGGTGATCTCGCGCGCGGCGCAGCAACCATGCAGAGGGCGATCGCGGCATTCGAACGCGTTGGCTATGTGCTGTCCCTCTCCGGCTATCTCGCCAATCTCGCCGAAGCTCAGCTTCAACTCGGGCAGCTGGCGGAGGCCCAAGCCTCCTGCGACCGGGCGATCGCGTTGATGTCGCGAAGCGGTTCGCTGTGGCTGGAGCCGGAGCTGGATCGGATCCAGGCCGGCATCATGGCCAGGGGCGTGCGGGCGCAGCAGCAGGATGCGGAGGCGGCACTGCGCTCGGCGGTGGAGAAGGCAACGCGGCTGAACTCTCCCGTGCTGGAGCACCGCTGCCTGGCGTCCCTCCGGGATCACCTCAGGCCGCAGGGCCCCGATCCCGCGGTCGAGGCGCGTCTGGAGGCTCTCGCACGCTTTGACGATCTGTCCGGGACTGTGTCGCGCGCCTTGCGGGAGACGGGCGCTGCGGCTGACCTGTCTCGTGTCGCCAGCCAGATGGTGTCATAGGCCGCTGATGCGGCATGAGCAGCCGCGGCAGYGGCGCAATCTCCCGTCGCGCTACAGGCAGGCATAGCAGATCGCCCTGACATGGCGCAGGTCGGTGCCGCAACAGCCTCCGAGGACACGCGCGTTCTTGAGTTGCTTGCGCAGGCTGCGATAGCGATGGGCGAGGTCGAGGGGATCCCCAGCATCGAGTTCGGTCGCGATGTCGAGTTCGGTGTGGCTCAAGGTCGAGGCGTTCGCCCTCAAGCCCCCGATCCTGTCGAGCCAGGGTGCGCTGCCGGAGATGACCCGCTCGAAATGCAGGGGATGCGCGCAGTTGATCATGTAATGGAGGGGATAGGCCTCGGTTGCCTCATCGACGCGCTCGATCGCATGGCCCAGGGGCTCTCCGCTCGGGAGCCTGCCGTCGGTCTCCAGGGTGAAGGAGATGACGGCGGGCATTCGGTGAGCCTGCGCAGCGGCGGCGATGCCGATCGCCTCGTTGCTGTAGGTCATCGTGATGGCGCTCACCATGTCCGCTTCGGTGCGGGCAAAGGCCTTGACCTGATCCTGATGGTAGAGCTGCGCTTGCCGCGCGCTCATGCGCGTATCGATCCGGTAGCCATCCCCACGCGGCCCGATCACGCCGTTGATCACGATCCTTGAATCGCTGGTTTCGTAGTGAGGACGCAGCTCCATCGCCAGCTGAACCGAGGCTCTCTGAACCTCCTCGATCATGGTGCGCGAGTAGTCCAGCTTGCGGGCCCAATCGGGATTGGCGCGCCAGGTCGGCGTATCCAGAATGAAGCCCTTGCCGTACTCGGCGGCGAGCGTGAGATAGGGCAGGAAATAGGCCTTGAGGCGGGCTCGGCCTTCTTCGCTGCGCACCAGCGGGAAAGCGGCGAAGAATGGCAATTCAAGCCCGTCACGAAAGGCGAGTGTCGTTTCCAGTCCGCCGTCCGTGAGGAATTCTCGCGCCAGGACCTGCGGAAGAATCGCCCTGTACTTGGCCATGGCCTTTCCCCTGTGTGGGATTGTCGCCGAACCCTTCCCGGAAAGGCGGATGCGTTCTGTGATCTGGATCACAGATGCTGTCAGGCGCCCCAGAGCGCGACGGAGATGCGTTGGCGCCTGCCGCGAATCTCGACTGTGCGAATGCTGTCGGGTTCGCGGTGGCGCTTCCGGATGTCGCCGGATGCGACGAGGAGCTCTGCTGAAACGGCAAGCGCGGCGCCTTGCTCCTTTGCGACTTCCATCAAGCGGCTCGCGACATTGACGCTGTCCCCGGTCGCAGTGATGTGCTGATGCGCTTCGTGCCCGAGACGAGAGACGATGACCGGGCCGAAATGGACACCGACACGAAGATCCGGATGGCCAATCGATACCTCTTCGCCGGTGGCCCACTCGCGCATATCCTTGAGCAGTGCCCAGGCCGTGGAGAGGGCGTGGCCGGCATCATCGGCGTGCGGATCTGGAATGCCGAACGCGATCATTGCACCGTCGCCCATGAAGGAGATGACGAGCCCGTCATGCGCGGTCACCTCGTTTTCGATGAGCGTGTGAAACGCCTTGAGAAATTCGCGTGTTCGCGTGAGGCCGGCCTGCTCGCTCAGCCGCGTGAAGCCCGAGAGGTCGACGAACAGGATCGCAACCGTCTGTTGCACCGGCTCGCGCAGGAACCCCGGGTCCCGTGCAATGCGATCTGCGAGCAATGGCGGCTGAAACTGCCGTAAAGCGGCTTCGGAACGGGCGATATCCGTGGCCTGGCGGCGGTCCCATGTCTGCCGTAAAACCACTGCGAGGACGACAGGTGGAATGACTGACGCCAGCGGGAGCGCCGAACTGAGCCAATAGCCTGCGGCGAAGAGCGCCGTGGTGGCCAGCAGCCAGGCAGCGAGACCGAAGACCGCTGCGCCAACGCCRATGCCGAGCGGAGCAGAGGCGATGAAGAAGACGGAGCCGGTGGCCAGCACGAGTGCCACGCCTGCGTCGAGCAACCGCACCTCGTGATCCCGGACCAGTCCGGTGCCGGCGATCAAATGAGCGATGCCGGTCGCCAGGACCTCCACGCCCGGCGTCACGGGATCGAAGGCGGTGCTGAAGGTGTCGCCGATAGCCGTGGCGGTGACGCCGACAATGACGATACGGCCCCGCAGGCGTTCTACGGGCACGGTGCCCGCAAGCAGGCCGGTTGCACTGATCGTTTCGAAGCTGCCTCGCGGGCCGTAGAACCGGAGCGGAAGATGGAATCCGAGGTCGAGCTTCACCGGGCTGCCTGCCAGGCGCACGGTATCGACGCCGAACACAGGAGCCTCGCCCTTGAAGCCTGCCGCCACACTTAGGACGAATGATGGCATGACCCCGCGGTCGGTCCGGAAAAGCAGCGGCACATGCCGCGGCGTGCCGCTTGCGTCGGATGAAATATTGACGAGACCGACGGCTGCCAACCGGTCGAACGGCGACAGCGGCCAGAGCATCTGTTTCGGTGCCGGTAATTGCGAGCTTCCTTCMTCGTCCCGGCCGAAGCTGCCGGCCGCGGCGACGAGTGAAGGCGTTTGTTCGAGAGCCTGGGCAAGCGCCTCATCTGTCTCGGGCGAGGTCGGGTCGACGAGCAGCAGGTCGAGTGCAAGGGTGCGTGGGGCCGCGGTTCCAATGGCGAGGATCATCCGAGCCAAAGTGGAGCGCTGGAGCGGGTAGCCGCGTTGCTGAGCCACGGTTTCATCATCGATGGCGATGATGACGATTTCGCCTGGGGGTGAGCGTCGACCGGCAATAAGCAGGCGCATGTCGGCGA
The DNA here is from genome assembly GCF_056406775.1 of Allobosea sp. P1_A7. Classification (NCBI taxonomy): domain Bacteria; kingdom Pseudomonadati; phylum Pseudomonadota; class Alphaproteobacteria; order Hyphomicrobiales; family Alloboseaceae; genus Allobosea; species Allobosea sp. P1_A7. The sequence goes on along the minus strand of NZ_JBFTZN010000004.1, from coordinate 8,161 downwards.
GCGCCGCCTCGACTCGGTCGAGAGGATTGCGCTCGCCCGCGAGATGCATTCGCCCCAGAAATCCGGACCAGAGCGCGGCGATCACGAGGCAGAGGATGGTGATCGACGCGGGCAGGCGGACACTGCGCGTCGAGGTCACCGCCCGAACCGAGCAAGCAGCCCTGCGGCGCGCTCGCGGGACCAGCGGTGCACGTCAAGTCGCTTTTCCTGGGAGACGTCAACGCCATCGCCGGGATTGAGTTCGACGGGGTCCGTGCCATCGCGGCGCGTGACACGCACGCGCCCTTCGGCGACGAACACCGATGTCTTCGAGGTCGTTACGTCGACGGCATAGATCGTGCCGCGGACCGAGGCGATGGCGTGGGGCGTCAGGATCTGGAGGGGCCCGCGGCGACGGGGTAGCTCGACCAGAAGGCCTTTGCCATCCAATGCGATTGATTGAAACGCGCGGCCGGGCTGTGGCGATTGGACCTGGAAGCGGGTGGCGGCCTCCGCTTCAATGATCAGGCCACCGCTGCACCGGAACACGGTTCTCGGCGGATCGGTCCGCGCTGACGGGGTGCAGCCCGTAGGTTGTTGCGCGGCGGCGGGCGGGATCGATGCGCAAATGGCGCAAGCGGCAATCGAGAATCGGAGGAAGCGCATGGCAAGCCTCTCATGCTCGGTATTCAGATCGCGCCGGACTTCGCCAGCTGCCGAAAGCTGTCGACATTATGAATCACGAGGCGGCCCCGTCCAAGGGAGAGGATGCCGATCTGTTTCCAGCGCTGCAGCTGGCGGTTCACGGTTTCGCGGGTGACGCCGGTCAGCGCCGCCAGTTCCTCCTGGGAAATGTGCAGCTCGCTGCCATAGTCGGTGACGAGCACTTCGATGCGTCGCGCCAGCCGTGATGCGGCTGGAAGGAAGGCCGTGTCCTCCATGCGCTCGCTCATGCCGCGCAGCCGCTCGCAGAGCAATTCGATCAGCCGGACTGCAATCAGTGGCTCGTTGTCGAGCAGATTCAGGAAGTCACGCCGCGGCACGAAGAACATCTCGGTGTCTTCCAGCGCAATGGCGTCGGCGCTGCGGGCGCGACCGTCGAGAAGGGCGATCTCCCCGAAGACGTCGCCGCCTCCCAGCAGGTTCATCGTCAGCTGCTGGCCGGCATCGTCCGTGGTGCCAATTCGGATCCGGCCATGCCGGATGGCATAGAGGCCATCGCCGGGATCGCCCTTCAGGAACAGGACCTCGTGCGGTGCCAGGTGCCTCGGCAGGCAAATGGCGGCGATCTTGACCAGGGCGTCGTGAGCAAGCCCAGCGAAGAACGGATTTACCGATAGAAGCCGAACCACCAGATGCGGCGCGCTGCGCATTCCCAAGTCCCCCTGTTCTCTCCGTTGCTAGGAAAAGCTGACGCCTATGTGACCTGTTTCACAGAAGATAGCACGGGAACGGCCGAAAACCCCCGGCGAAGGCCGCAGCGACCGCAGCCCGCAGTCGCTGTGTGTGCCGCTCCGAACGGGAGTTTCGCCGTGCACCACACCGCCAACACTCATTCCACGCCGTTCAGGACAACCTCGCTCGAACCGCTGCGCGAGCCCGAGACAGTGACGCAGGCGGGCGAGTGCCCCTTTCTTGGCAGGATGACGCGCGCGAGCCGCGCGCTGGTCACATCGCTGGCGCTCGCCTTTGGCCCGCAGCGCGGGCAGTCGCAGAGCGTTGCCATGGATGCGCATACATTGAATGACATTGGGCTGAGCCACGCCGAGGCTGCCCAATGGGGGCCGCTGAGCCGTTACATGCCACGCCCCTGGGGCGAGACGGATACGCTGAACTGATGCGCAGGCGCAGGGAAGCTATTGTCCGCAACACGCGAAAATTGCGGTACGCTGGAGCGCAGCGCTCACATCACAGGCCGGATGCGCTCCATGGCGGATGGTTCCTCTCTGCAGGCGGCCCAGCGCTTGCGCTCGCGGCCAGGACAGGCGGCAGCGCAAACCACGCCTCAGGCGCCGGTTGAGGCGAGCGCGCCCGCAGCAACAGGCTTGTTTGCCTATATCTGGCGCAACAGCCGCCGGCAGCAGCTCCAGATCATCGCGATCGTGCTGCTGTCCTTTCCCTTCTACTATCTTTCGCTTGAGCTGCCGAAATACATCATCACGGACGCCATCCAGGGCCGCGCCTTTTCCGGTGGGCAGGAGACTGCACGGCTCTTCCGGTTCTCGCTCGCCCTACCGGCCTGGCTCGGGGGCAGCCGTGAACTTCTCAGCGGCGTCATGCTCGATCGCATCAGCTATCTGTTTGCGCTGTCCGGCCTGTTTCTGCTGCTGGTGCTCATCAATGGCGCCTTCAAATACGTCATCAACATGCGCAAGGGGGCCTTGGGCGAACGGCTGCTGCAGCGCCTGCGCGCCGACCTCTTCGCGACGCTGCTGAGTTTCACGCCCGAGGCACGGCGCCGGCTCAAACCGTCCGAGGCCGCGACTGTCATCAAGGACGAGGTCGAGCCAGTCGGCGGTTTCGTCGGTGATGCCTTCATCCAGCCGGTTCTGCTCGGTGGCCAGGCGCTGACGGCGCTGATCTTCATTCTGCTGCAGAATCTGGCGCTGGGGTCGATCGCGGCAGGCATCGTTCTCGTGCAGGCCGTGATCATTCCCCGGATGCGGCGTGAGCAGATCCGGCTTGGGCGACAGCGCCAGATCGAGTCGCGGGCCCTTGCCGGCAAGATCGGCGAGGTCGTCGAGTCGCTGGACGAGGTTGCTGGCCACGGCACCTCTGCGGTCGAAAAAGCACTCGTCGCAGTGCGCCTCGAGAGGCTGTTCGGCATCCGCTACCAGCTCTATGGGCGCAAATTCGCGGTCAAGTTCCTGAACAACCTGTTGGCCCAGCTGACGCCATTCCTGTTCTACACGATCGGGGGGTATTTTGCCCTGACCGGCCGTCTCGACATCGGCCAGCTCGTCGCGGTCATCGCCGCCTATCGTGACCTGCCGACGCCGGTAAAGGAACTGATCGACTGGGATCAGCAGCGTCTCGACGTCGAGGCGCGGTTTCAGCAGGTCACCCAGCAATTCTCGCTGGACGATGCCCCGGCGCCGGAACGGCCGCAGGCCCCGCTCTCCGGAGATGGGATCGTGCCTGGCGAAGGCATGATCGCGGCCAAGGGGCTGACGGTTCTTGGTCCGGCCGGCGACCGGCTGCTCGAGCGCGTTTCATTCGCTCTGCCCTTGGGGGGGAACATCGCCTTGATCGACAAGGCGGGGGAAGGGGCGGCTGCGTTCGCGTCTGTGCTCGGGGGCAGTATGGCGCCGTTCGACGGCGCGGTGACGCTGGCCGGTATTCCCTTGGCTTCGTTGTCCTCCGAACGGCGAGGGCGGACAATGGCCTATCTCGGAGCGGAGCCCGTCATTCTCGATGCGTCCCTGCGCGACAACATTCTCTATGGCCTGCGCCGCCCTGTTGTCGCCCAGGCCGGGGCCCAGCCCTGGTCGCTCGACTTCAGCGGCGCCGGCGTCGCGAGCAGGCACGAGCTCGAACGTCTCCTGGTCGAGGTGCTAGGCGTGGTCGGGCTCGCCGAAACGGTGTTCCGCTTCGGCCTGCAGCGCCAATTGAGTGCGGACGACCCGACCGAGATCGTCAACAGGGTTGCCGAGATCCGTACGAGAATTCGCTCCAGGCTGATTGGGCGCGGGGCGGGCGATGCGGTGGAGCCCTACGATCCCGAGCGATACACACGAAACGCGACCATCGGCGAGAACATCCTGTTCGGCGTCGTCACTGATCCCGGCTTCGCCGGGGAACGCCTGGCCAGTCACAAGCTGGTGCGCGCCATTCTGGACGCGCAGGGCCTGACCACGCTTCTGACCCAGATCGGGCGGCGTATCGCGGCGACCATGCTCGAGATCTTTCGCGATCTTCCAGCCGATCACGTCCTGTTCGAGCAGTTCTCCTTCCTTTCCGCGGCCCAGTTCCCTGACTATCAGGTCATTCTCGGGCGGGCCGAGGCCCGCACCCTCCGGGAGGCCGATCGCTCCCGGTTGATCGCGCTGGCATTTCTCTATGCGGAGCCGCGGCATCGGCTGGGGCTGCTGAGCGAGGGGGACGAGGTCCGCATCCTCGCCGCGCGGCAGTCTTTCCGCGCGCAGGCCACCCCGGAGATGGCGGATGCCATCGCCTTCTACGATCCGGCCCGTTACTGTCCGGCAGCGCCTCTGCGCGACAATCTCTTGTTCGGCTGCGTTGCCAGCAGCAGTGCTGCCGACGCGGAGCGCGCGCTCGAGGCCATCCGTGAGAGCCTGATCGAACTGGGCCTGGAGCGTGACGTCTATCGTTGGGGACTTGAACAACAGGCCGGCTATGGCGGACAGTTCCTGTTTCCGGCTGCGAAAGCGGCCGTTGCTCTGGCACGTTGCCTGATCAAGCGCCCGCAGATCATGATCCTGAACGACGCGTTGGCGTCGTTCGGGCAGGCCGAGGCTGCCAGGCTATTCGCACGGATCACGACCTTCATGAAGGGGCGGACCATTCTCGTTGCCGGCCGGCAGATTGCGGAACTGGGTCGTTTCGACGCCAGCCTTGAATTCCACGGAACCAACTCCGTCAGTTCCGCAGACGCGGCGGTTCAGACGCAAGCTCAGTCCGACGAGGCGTTCGTGAGCGATCAGTTTGACGCGGGCAGTATCGAGCTGCGCGCCCTGCGTTCCGTGCCGATCTTTGCCGATGTCGATACGGTGCGCCTAAGGTTGCTGGCCTTCACAGGCGAGCGGGTCGAGTTCGCGGCGGGGGAGGTCATCTTTCGCCAGGGAGACGAGTCGGACGCCGCCTATCTGCTGATCACGGGCTCGGCCGACGTCGTGTCCGAGGCGTCGGGGCCGCCTGTCCGGATCTCGACCATGAACGCCAACAGCCTGTTCGGTGAAATGGGGATCGTGACGGATGATCCTCGCTCGGCAACGGTCATCGCGACCACGCCGCTGACGGCGCTCCGCTTGCGCAAGGAGGTTTTCGTCGCTCTGCTGACGGAGTTCCCTAACATGGCCCTCTCGGTGACGCGGTTGATCGTCCGGCGCCTGCAGGACAATGTGGTTACGCTGAGCCAGCGGCACTGAACCGGCCTCTGGCAGGCGCGTCAGGGCAGTTGCAGTGGGTCGACCGAGATCGCCCGCTTCAGCGTCCTGAGACCGAAGGTTGTTCGTGACTGGCGAATTCCGGGGATCCTGTACAGCGTTTCACGGAGGAAGCGCTCGTAGTGGTCGGTGCCGCTGACCACGACCTTGACGAGATAGTCGTATTCGCCGGTGACGAGATGCGCCTCGACCACTTCGGGAATGCGCGCCAGCGCGTCCCCGAACGTGTCGAGCACCTTGTCATCGTGTTTGTCCAGGGTGATTTCGACGAAGACGGTGTTGTTGAGCCCCAGCGCCGCGTGATCCAGGACTGCCACATAGCGCTCGATTGCGCCGCTTTCCTCCAGCCGCCTGACCCGTGTCCAGCAGGGCGATGGCGAGAGCCCGACCTTCTCGGCCAGTGCGCTCGTCGTCAGCCGGCCATCGGCCCGCAGGGCGGACAGAATCCGCCGGTCGATAGGATCGAGAGCGTCGCTGCGCCTGGACTTGCCGGTCATCGGGTGAATCTTCTGTAGATCGACGGAGTGGCGGAATAATTGACCGAGATTTCGTCGAAGGTCGAGTACATTCGGGAAATCTCTTTCCGTTTGCCGGATTAACGTCGTTGCGGCGTGGGGGAAGGCGTGATGACAGGGCGAACGCAACGGCGAGTGCTGGTGAAGGCGTCGACCAGCGACGCCTATGACGGGCTGGTCAGGCTCCTGGTCGATGCCCAGCGCCTAGGCTTCGCCCTTGTCGAACTGTCGAGCTCCCGCCAAGATGACGGACGAACCGCGATCCGCATGGTCATCGAGACCGAAGGCGTCTCGGACTGCGCGGAGATCGGCTTCCGCCTTGCCCGCCATCCGGCGCTCGCAGCCGTTGAGGCTTTCGAGTTCGGCGACGAGCCGGGTTCATTCTATGTCGGCTCGCTGCATGCGGGTCGGCAGGGCGCCCTTGCCGGAGTGCGGGCATGACCGATCAGCCGTTGCGCTTTCATGTCCCCGAACCCGCCAGCCGCCCTGGCGGCAGGCCGGATTTCTCCAATGTCGTCATCCCGGAAGCGGGCTCGGTCCGCCGGCCTCCGGTCGATATCGATCCCAAGGAAATTCGCGATCTCGCGTATTCGATCATCCGCGTGCTCGACCGGGAGGGGCAGGCTGTCGGCCCGTGGGTGCCCGATCTCGACAGGGATGCTCTGATCCGGGGCATGCGCCACATGATGACGCTGCGCGCCTTCGATGCCCGCATGCAGATGGCGCAGCGCCAGGGCAAGACCTCGTTCTACATGCAGCACACCGGGGAAGAGGCGGTGAGCTGCGCCTTTCGCATCGCGCTTGGCCCGGAGGACATGAATTTCCCGACCTATCGCCAGGCTGGGCTCCTCATCGCGCATGATTATCCGCTCGTCGACATGATGTGCCAGATCTACTCGAATGAGCGAGACCCGATCAAAGGCCGCCAGCTTCCGGTCATGTACTCGTCGAAGGCGCACGGCTTCTTTTCGATCTCCGGCAATCTCGCCACCCAGTTCGTTCAGGCGGTAGGCTGGGCCATGGCCTCGGCGATCAAGGGCGATTGCAGGATCGCCGCCGCCTGGGTCGGCGACGGCTCGACAGCGGAGTCCGATTTCCACGCCGCCCTGGTCTTCGCCTCGACCTACAAGGCCCCGGTCGTCCTCAACGTCGTCAACAATCAGTGGGCGATCTCGACCTTCCAGGGCATTGCCCGCGGCGGCTCCGGCACTTTCGCAGCGCGCGGACTCGGCTTCGGCATTCCGGCCCTGCGCGTCGACGGCAACGACTACCTTGCGACCTACGCAGTGGCGCAATGGGCGATCGAGCGCGCGAGGCGCAATCTCGGGCCCACGCTGGTCGAATACGTCACCTATCGCGCCGGCGCCCACTCGACCTCGGACGACCCCTCCGCCTATCGGCCCAAGCATGAATCGGAAGGTTGGCCGCTCGGCGACCCGCTGATCCGGCTGAAGCAGCATCTGATCGCATTGGGCGCCTGGACTGAAGAGCGGCACAAGCAGGCCGAGGCCGAGATTCTCGCAACCGTGATCGCCGCGCAGAAGGAGGCCGAGGGCCACGGCACCCTGCATGCCGGCGGCAAACCCTCGGCACGCGACATCTTCGAGGACGTCTATGCCGAACTGCCTCCGCACCTGCGCCGGCAGCGTCAGCAGATCGGAGTCTGACGCGATGGCTCGAATGACGATGATCGAGGCGATCCGTTCGGCGCTCGATGTCTCGATGGGGCGCGACGAGAATGTCGTGGTCTATGGCGAGGATGTCGGCTTCTTCGGCGGCGTGTTCCGATGCACCCATGGACTGCAGCAGAAATACGGGGTGAACCGCTGCTTCGACGCCCCGATCAACGAACTCGGCATCGTCGGCACGGCAGTCGGCATGGCGGCCTATGGCCTGCGCCCCTGCGTCGAGATCCAGTTCGCCGACTACATGTATCCGGCTTACGATCAGATCGTCTCGGAGGCGGCCAGGCTGCGCTACCGTTCGGCCGGCGATTTCACCTGTCCGCTGGTGATCCGCATGCCGACGGGCGGCGGCATCTTCGGCGGCCAGACGCATAGCCAGAGCCCGGAGGCGCTCTTCACCCATGTTTCCGGGCTGAAGACCGTGGTGCCCTCCAACCCGCATGACGCCAAGGGCCTCTTGATCGCCGCAATCGAGGATCCCGATCCCGTCATCTTCCTCGAACCGAAGCGGCTCTATAACGGCCCGTTCGACGGTCATCACGATCGCCCCGTGACACCCTGGTCCAAACATGCGCTCAGCGAGGTGCCGGACGGCCATTTCGTGCTGCCGCTCGGCAAGGCCGCGATCCGGCGCGAGGGCGCGAGCGTCACCATCATCGCCTATGGCACCATGGTTCATGTCGCCGAAGCGGCAGCCGAAGAGACCGGCACCGACGCCGAGGTCATCGATCTGCGCAGCCTGCTGCCGCTCGACCTCGATACGATCGTGGCCTCCGTGCGCAAGACCGGCCGCTGCATTGTCCTGCACGAGGCGACGCTGACCTCGGGGTTCGGCGCAGAACTCACGGCCCTGGTG
>NZ_JBFTZN010000003.1:0-59765 GCF_056406775.1 Allobosea sp. P1_A7 | reverse complement strand
CCTCGGCGGCGACCGCGACGCTGCCGACGCGCTGGGAGGCATTCTCGGCCTGGCGCGTCACATCGACGGCGCGCAGTGCCGTGCTATTGGCGTTCTCAGCCATCTGGCTCGCAGCCTGGTGCATATCGCGCACCGAAGCGCCAACCTGCCGCAAGGCCTGCCCCACGGTGACCTCGAGGTCGCCGGCAAGTTCGGTCAAGGCTGCCTTGCGTTGTTCCTCCAGGGTCTGCTGGCGCGCTTCCAGGGTCTTCTCGTCGGTAATGTCGAGCAGGATGCCGTCCCAGACCACAGAGCCATCCGCCATTTTGCGCCGCGTCGATTCGCTGCGCAGCCAGACGATCGATCCGCCCGCGCCGCGGTAGCGCGCCTCAAAACGCCAGAGCGTGGCGGCCCCTTCCGGCGCCGCCCGCAGCTGCTCGAACCGCTCCCGGTCCTCGTGCAGCATCCTGCCGAGCCAGATCTCCGGGTCGCGCTCGACCTCTTCCCTGGCAATCCCAAGCGACTTGTCGATGGAGAAGGAGGCGAACCGATAGCTCGTCCCCCCCGCGGGATGAAGGATGCGTTGATAGAGAGTGCCCGGCGCCCGCTGGATCAAAGTCCGTAGCCTGTAGGAGTTCTCGCGCCGCTCACGATCATTATTGATGACCAGGCCAACGAGCATCGTGCCCGCAGCGCTGACAGCAATCATGGCCGGCACGGCCTCCTGGAGAAACCGCTCGGCGACAACCCAGCTCGGCATGAAGATCACCGATGCGAGCAGGCAGCCGGCCCCGACCAGGCTCAGCGCCGCAAGATCGCGGAACGCCAACGGTCGCCTGCACCGGCTCAGCCAGGCGGCGTAGGCGACACCGGCAAGGGCGTGCAGCACGATTCCCGCAACCCCGGTCGGCATACCGGCCCCGGCATTGGCGTAACGCATGGCGGCAAGCGAAACAGCAGTGACAGCGGCGGCCAGGGGCCCTCCAACCGGCCCGGCCAGAATGGCGAAGACATTGCGGGAATCAATGGCGATGCCGGGCTGGAGCACAAAGGGATGCGCCATGCTGAGCAGGCCGCCGATCGAAAACAGGACTCCGACACAGCATTGGCGCAGCCAGGGCCGTCCCTCGATCAACGGGGCCGCAATGGTCAGGATCAACGCCGCAAGCAGCAGGAACGAAAGGCTTTCGACGAGACTGATCAGAAGCAGCATGAACGGGCCTTGGGCCGGAATGATGAAATGACCGTGCTTTCAATTGTTGAAAGTCTCGCTAACGGATGGCGGCGCGCGTGGTTTTTGATAGCGTCCGCCAGCCATGCGCCGCGACATTCCAGAATCCCCGAGCCTTCCCGAAGCAGCGAGTTCAGTCCCGAAGGCTGCGGCCGCGGTCGACGCCGGCCGCGTCACGCCGATGATGGCGCAATATGTCGAGATCAAAGCGGCCAATCCCGATTGCCTGCTGTTCTACCGGATGGGCGATTTCTACGAGCTGTTCTTCCGGGACGCCGAGATCGCCTCGCGCACGCTCGGCATCGTGCTGACCAAGCGCGGCAAGCATCTCGGCGAGGACATCCCGATGTGCGGTGTGCCGGTCGACCGCGCCGATGACTATCTCCAGCGCCTGATCGCCGCCGGACACCGCGTCGCCGTCTGCGAGCAGACCGAAGACCCCGCTGAAGCCAAGAAGCGCGGCGGCAAATCCGTGGTCCAGCGTGACGTCGTGCGACTGGTGACGCCTGGCACCATCACCGAGGAGCGATTGCTGGACCCCGGCCGCGCCAGCCTTCTGGTCGCGGTTGCACGCCGCAAGCTCAGCGATTCGAGCGCGCTCTACGGCCTTGCGTCGGTCGACATCTCGACAGGACGTTTCTCGGTCATGGAGGCCCCGCCGGAGCGGCTCGCCGTCGAGTTCGCCCGGCTTGAGCCGCGCGAGATCGTTTGCCCGGAGGCGATCCACGACGACCCGGAGCTGAAGGAATTCTGGCGCGAACTCACGGTGCCAGTGACCCCGCTGGCTCGCGAGGGCCTCGATGCGGCTTCGGCCGAGCGCCGACTCAAGGAGTTCTTCGGCGTAGCCACTCTGGATGCCTTCGGCGCCTTCAGCCGCGCCGAGATTGCAGCCGCAGGCGCGGCGCTGGCCTATGTCGAGCGGACCCAGTTCGGCGCGCGTCCACCCCTGTCGCCACCCGTACGCGATTCCGGCAGCGCGACCATGCTGATCGACGCTGCAACACGCGCCAATCTCGAGCTGACACGCACGCTTTCGGGCGAGCGAACCGGCAGCCTTCTGTCCAGCATCGACCGGACAGTGACCCCCGGCGGAGCGCGACTGCTGGCCGAGCGGCTTGCCGGACCGTTGACCGAGCCGGCGGCGATCGCCATGCGGCACGACGCCGTCGAGGCGCTGCTGAACGATGCGCCCCTGCGCGAGACCCTGCGCCGAGAGCTCGACCACGTACCGGATATCGCCCGCGCCCTCGCCCGGCTCTCGCTCGATCGCGGCGGTCCGCGCGACCTGGCGGCGCTGGGCGCAGGCCTGAGTGCGGCACGAGCGATCGCGCAGTCGCTCGCCGACCAAGACACTCTGCCGGAAGCCCTGACGCAGGCCGCCCGAACGCTGGCCGCAACCGACCCGGCCCTGCCCGCCCGGTTGACCGAGACGCTGGCCGACGATCTGCCGCTCAACCGCCGCGACGGACGCTTCGTGCGCGACGGCTATGACCCGGCACTCGACGAACTCAGGCTGCTCCAGGTCGATTCGCGAAAGGTCATTGCCCAGCTCCAGGCGCGCTATGCGGCCGAGACCGGCTGCCGCACCCTGCGGATCAAGCATAATTCCATGCTCGGCTATTTCGTCGAGGTGCCGCAGGCCGCCGGCGAGGACTTCCTGAGGGAGCCCTGGCGCGCCACCTTCGTCCACCGTCAGACCATGTCGGACGCGATGCGCTTCTCCTCGGTCGAGCTCGGCGAACTCGAATCGAAGATCGCCTCCGCCGCCGACCGCGCGCTGAAGCTCGAACTCTCGGTCTTCGCCTCGCTCAATGCCGCCGTGCTCGACGAAGCCGAGCCAGTGAAGGCGGCAGCGCTCGCGCTTGCCGAGATCGATGTTGCCGCAGCCCTGGCGGCACTCGCGGCCAACGAAAACTGGACGAGGCCCCTCGTCGATGACGGCGCCGACTTCACCATCAAGGGGGGGCGCCACCCCGTTGTCGAAGCCGCACTGAAGCGTGACGGAAAGCCCTTCGTCGCCAATGACAGCGAGCTCTCGGCTCTTGGCGCAGCCGACACCGGCGGACGCATCTGCCTCATCACCGGCCCGAACATGGCGGGTAAATCGACTTTCCTGCGGCAGAACGCGCTGATAGCCGTGCTGGCGCAGATGGGCTCCTATGTGCCCGCCGCGAGCGCCCATATCGGCATTGTCGACCGGCTGTTCTCACGCGTCGGCGCCGCCGACGATCTCGCCAGGGGGCGCTCGACCTTCATGGTCGAAATGGTCGAGACCGCCGCGATCCTGAATCAGGCCGGGCCGCGCGCGCTCGTCATTCTCGACGAGATCGGCCGCGGCACGGCGACCTTCGACGGCCTGTCGATCGCCTGGGCCGCCATCGAGAACCTGCACGAGATCAATCGCTGCCGCTCGCTGTTCGCGACGCATTATCACGAGCTGACAGCGCTTGGAGACCGGCTGGCGCGCGTCACCAATGCCACGGTGCGCGTGACAGAGTGGAATGGCGAGGTCGTCTTCCTGCACGAGGTCGTGCCCGGCGCTGCCGATCGCTCCTATGGCATCCAGGTCGCCAAGCTCGCCGGCCTGCCACCTGCCGTTGTCGAGCGGGCCCGCGCCATTCTCGGCGAACTGGAAAAGACGGAGCGCGAGAAGCCTGTCGCCTCGCTGGTCGATGATCTGCCGCTCTTTGCGGCGCCGGCCCGGCGACCTGCACCAGTTTCGGCGGCCGAACCTGGCCCGGACGTATTGCGCGAAGCGCTTGCCGCGCTCGATCTCGACGAGATGACGCCACGCGCTGCACTTGACGCGCTCTATCGACTGAAAGCGCTGGATTAAAGCATCGGCCCGAAAAGTGGATTGCGGTTTTCGGAAAAACCGGTGCGAAAACAAAAACTTAGATCATCGGACCCGATGTGAATTTCGGTCCAATGATCTAAGCGGCAACAATCCGGCGGATGCTGGTGATGGCGCCGAAGCTTTTGTCCAGAATCCGGTCGCGGGCGGTGCGCAACGGCTCGCGATGGACCGTCATGGTGTAGCCATTAGCGTGCAGCAGCGTCTCGGCGTCGGTCATGATGCCGACATGCCCCTTCCAGAACACGAGGTCGCCGCGCTGCAAGCCGGCGAGGCTCTCGTCGAAGGCGATCGGCTGGCCTATCGCCGCTTCCAGCATGTCGGAATCACGCGGCGAAGCGATCCTGGCCGCGGCCAGGGCCAACTGAGTGAGGCCGGAGCAATCGAGACCGAGGCTTGTCTTGCCGCCCCAGAGATAGGGGACATGCTCTAAGCGCTCAGCAACGGCGACGAAATCGGTCTCGCCCTCACCGAGTTCCGCGAGATGTGTGCGCCAGACATGGCCACCATCGGCGAGTACGAGAAAATTGCCGCTCTCGCCAGCAACGGCCAGGCCGGCGCCCAGCGACAGCGCGGCAAGCGGTGGCAGTTTGATCGAGGCTCCGGGATAGACGAAGGTCCGCAATGCACGAACGCAGTGCGTCGGCGCGGGCACATCGGCGCGCAACGCATCGTCCGGCAAATAGCCGACATAGTCATCAGCGCCGAGCTGGCCCCAGGCCCAGCCCTCATGCTGCTCATAGACCTGCACGACCTCGCCCGCGAGGGCTTCTGTATCGAGCGGGGCATCGGGCCGCGGCTCGCGCCGAACCGGCGCGGAGGGGGCGACGACCCGCATGGTGACGGGATCGGCAAAGGCGCGGGCCTCGACTTGGCCGATCAGATGCCGGGCGGCGAGGTCAGGGCGGGCCGGGGTCAGGCGACGGTCGAGAATCGTGTTCATGCGGGCACCATAGCCGGAGCCTGCTCATGAGCGAAGACGCCTTTGCTCAGCCCGGCCCGAGGTCACGCGCCCGTTGCACCACCAGGTCGGCAAGCCGTTCGACAGCGAGGGCCCCCGCCACGGTCCGCTGGATCACGACATTGCGCCGGTCGAACTCGTCGCGCCTGCGCGCGACGAGGCCGAGCTTGCCCATCGTATCGAGCGCGCGGGTGATCACGGGCTTGGTGACGCCGAGCTGCTGGGCAAGCCCGCGCACGGTATGCGGCGGCAACTCGAGATAGATCGTCAGCAGGATCGCGGTCTGGCGGGCCGAAAGGTCCGCCTGCCCGTCATGCACCAGATCGAGATGCACCTGCCGCCAGAGCCTGAGCGCCTGCGAAGGCCTGATCTCCAACGCCATGACTGATACGAACCCCGATCGTTACGGGTCCGTATCATTATCGCGCCGAGCCGCGGCTGCAATCGCTCTCGTCGAACAGACTTAACCGCCGACTATCGATGGCATGCCGCGCGGAGATCGCCGGGCTTCATCCCCGGACCTTCGGATAGAGCTGCTTGACCAATGCATAGGTCAAACGCGCGGCCTGACATTCGCCGCCCTCGGGGCGGCCGGGCTTCGACGATGGGTTCCAGGCATAGATATCGAAATGAGCGTAGGACTGTGTCTTCTCGACGAAACGATTGAGGAAGAGCGCAGCCGTGACGGAGCCGGCAAACGAGCCCCCGGAGACGTGGTTGACGTCGGCGATCTTGGAGTCGAGCAGCCCGTCATAGGGCGGCCAGAGCGGCATGCGCCAGACCGGGTCGTTTACCGTCTGCCCCAACCGGGAGATTTCGACCGCGAGCCCTTCATCATGGGTGTAGAAGGGTGGCAGCTCGGGACCGAGCGCGACACGGGCGGCGCCCGTCAGCGTCGCATAGTCGATCAGCAGCTCCGGGGCTTCCTCATCCGCCAAGGCCAACGCATCGGCCAGGATGAGCCGGCCTTCGGCGTCGGTGTTGCCGATTTCGACCGTCAGCCCCTTGCGGCTCCGGAGCACATCGCCCGGGCGGAACGATGAACCGGAAACGGCATTCTCGACGGCGGGCACAAGGAGGCGCAGCCGTACCGGAAGCTTCGCCTGCATGATCATGCGCGCAGCGGCAGCCGCGGCCGCGGCCCCCCCCATGTCCTTCTTCATCAGCAGCATGCCGGCATCTGTCTTGAGGTTGAGCCCGCCCGTATCGAACGCCACGCCCTTGCCGACGAGCGTCACCTTGGGATCAGCGGGATTGCCCCAGACAAGGTCGATCAGGCGCGGAGCGCGCGGCGACGCGCGGCCCACGGCATGGATCATCGGGAAGTTGTGCTCGAGCAGATCGTCCCCGACCTGGCTGGTGACACTCGCACCAAAATCCTGCCCGAGCTGACGGATCGCGGCCTCGATCTCAGCGGGCCCCATGTCGCTTGCCGGCGTATTGACGAGATCACGGGCAAAGGCGACCGCCTCGGCGAGCGCGCTCAGCTCCACACCATCCACGCCCTCGGGCAATACCAACCGAGCGCGGACCGGCTGCGGCTTGCGGTAGCGCTCGAAACGATAGGACTGGAGCAGCCAACCCAGCGCCGCAAGGCCGAAATCATCGATCTCGCCCTCCAGACGATAATCGCCCTCCGGCAGTACCGCGGCGAGCCGGCCGGGAGCAAATGGGTCGCGTCGGCGCGCCGATGTCCCCTCGACACCAAGGAGCACCGCGCTGACAGCGCCCAGCCCATCCGGCAGCACGACATGCTGCCCGGGACGCGCGGCGAAGCCATGGGCCTTCGCAAAGCGCGCGGCCTCCGGCGCGAGGCGCTCAATGAGTGCCGGCCAGCCCGCCTTCGAGACGAGATGAACCGGGACGGCGGACGGTGCAGAGGCAAGGAGCAGGCTGTGCACGGCTGAAGGAACCTGTTCGAAGGAGTGAGCGGCGAGGCCAGTTAAGGAAGCATTAGGGTTAACGTTTTACCACCAGAACGACCAGTTCTCTCTCGTGGCAAGGCACTCTGGCCCATGTCCCGCTGCTTCTCCGCAGTTTTGTATCCTTCGTCTGCGGCCTCCCGCGTCCGGCTGTTGGCAGCCGTCTGCCTCGCCTCGCTCGCCCTGGCCGGCTGCCAAAGCCGCGGCGGGATCGGCGACATCACCGGCTCCATCGGGCGATCCGCCCCGACCCAGCCACGCGGACCCGCCGAATGGCGCACTGAGGCCGACCAATGGGGCAAACGCTACGACGCGAACCAGAAGGACCGGAACTCCGCTTTCTACTATGCCCGCGCGCTGCGGGCGCTCGACCAGAATGCCCAGGCTCTCGCCGTTCTGCAGAACGCTGTCCTCATACACAACGACGATCGCGAGATGCTCGGTRCCTATGGCCGTTCGCTGGCCGATAACGGCCGCTACAAGGAAGCAGACGAGGTGCTCTCGCGCGCCCATTCGCCGGAGCGTCCGGACTGGCGCATCCTGTCGGCACAAGGCACCGTCGCCGACCAGCTTGGCGAACATGCCCGCGCCCAGCAGATCTATGAGACCGCCCTAAAGCTCGCTCCCGGCGAGCCCACGGTGATGTCCAATCTCGGCCTGTCGCTTGCGCTGTCGAAGCGCCTGCCCGAGGCCGAGCGCGTGCTGCGCGAGGCCGCGAGTTCCAACCGGGCCGACGCACGCATCCGGCAGAATCTCGTGCTGGTGCTCGGCCTGCAGGGCAGGTTTGGCGAAGCGGAAACGCTGGCACAGCAGGACCAGAGCCCGGCCGAAGCAGCCGCAACCATCGCCTATCTCAAGCGCAGCGTCAGCCAGCCCAATAGCTGGAACATGCTCAAGGGCGGCAGCAAGGCAAAGACAGCGGCATCAGCGCAGCCTGAGCAAGCGGATCGGCCCGTCCCACAGGGTTAGGGCCGCCGGTCACCTCGGCGAGGCCTTCAACCCACGAGCATATGAGCCGTCGGGAGGGATCGGCTGCATCCGCTGCGCGCCCCTTTGCCCTTGCTCAGCGCCAATATGTGCGTGGCGGCTCGCCGGTCGAGCCCACGAGGTTACTTCAGCTTCATCACCTGGATGATTGCCGGCGTCATGATAACGACGAAGAGCACCGGCAGAAAGAACAGGATCATCGGTACGGTCAGCTTTGGTGGCAAAGCGGCAGCCTTCTTCTCCGCTGCCATCATGCGCTGGTCGCGGCTTTCCTGCGCCAGCGTACGCAGCGCAGTGCCCAGCGGCGTGCCATAGCGCTCGGCCTGAACCAGTGCCGTCGAAACTGACTTGACGCCCTCGAGTCCGGTGCGGACGGCAAGGTTCTCATAGGCTTGGCGTCGTTCCGCCAGGTAGGACAGTTCGGCCGTGCAGAGCGCAAACTCCTCGGCCAGGGGCACAGACTGGCCGCCAATCTCGGTCGAGACCTTGCGGAAGGCATGCTCGATCGACATGCCCGCCTCGACACAGATCAGCAGCAGGTCGAGCGCATCGGGAAAGGCCTGCTGCATCGAAGCCTGGCGCTTCGAGATCTGGTTCGAGAGAAAGATCTCCGGCGCCTTGATGCCGAGATAGGCACCGCCAATCGCGATGCCTATCCGGATCGGAAGCGGCTGACCAAAATCATTGATGAAGAAGACGTAGAAGAGCGCGAACAGAAAGAGACCGATCGGCGTTACCAACCGGAAGAACAGGAAAGCGATCTCGGCCTGCGGCCCGCGATAACCCGCCATCGCGAGCTGCTTCTTCGCCGTTTCGGTCCCGAGCCAGTCGCCCAGCTTGAACTGATCGACGATGCGCCGCATGAACGCCTTTGGTTCCTGCCGCAGCGAGACCTTGTCCTTCTGCCGGTTCAGGCGGTCCCGTTCACGCGCCCGGATTTTGTCGCGCTCGATCGCCACATTTTTCATGCGCTTGTYGAGATCGTTGCCCTCGACCAGCGGCATCGCAAGAGTCAGCACCGTCGCGGCTGCGGCAACGGCGGCGAGCAGTGCGACCAGGAACTGGCTGTCAGCGAGCTTATCTGCGATGAGGGCGATCATTTGTGCAGCCTCAGATGCTGAAATTGATCATCTTGCGCATTGTCATGATGCCAATCAGCATCCAGACGCCACTCGCTACGAGCGCAACCTTGCCCATCTGAGTAAGCCAAAGCAGTTCGATATATCGCGGGCTGGTCAGATAGACGAGGATCGCAACGACCGGCGGCAAAGATCCAATGATCGCAGCCGAGGCCTTCGCTTCCATCGAAACCGCCTGGATCTTGTCGCGCATCTTCCGGCGCTCGCGAATGACCTTCGACAGATTGCCAAGGGTCTCCGCGAGATTGCCGCCGGTCTTCTGCTGGATCGCCAGCACGATTCCGAAGAAATTAGCCTCGGCACAGGGCATACGCTCATAGAGCTTGGCTGCGGCCTCGGTCAGCGGCAGCCCCAGCCCCTGGCTTTCGATAATCAGACGAAACTCCGACCGGACCGGTTCGACGGCTTCGGCGGCGATGATCCGCAGGCAGTCATTGAGCGGCAAGCCGGACTTGATACCGCGCACGATGACGTCGATTGCATTCGGAAATTCGTTACCGAACTTCTTGAGGCGCTTCGATCGGGTCCGCGACAGGAACCAGCGCGGCAGGCCGAAGCCGCCAATGAACAGCCCCACCAGCAGGAGCAGTGAATTGGCTGTCGCAAGGAAGAACAGAATGCCGGTTACCGCCGCCGATATCGCGCTGATGACGTAGAACTTGCGACGATTCCAGTTCAGCCCAGCCTGCAGCAACAGGACCTCAAGCGTGAGCTTGTTGCGGGCGTTCTCGCGGCTTTCGATATCCTTGAGGCTCTGGGCGATCTGGCCGCGCTTCTGCCGCGCCTGGACCTCACGATCGACCGTCCTTGCGGCGACCGGCCCTGTAAACTCCTTGCGACGCTTCTCCGCCCGGTTCTGGCCGCTCAACAGCGGATAAAACAGCGCGTAGACCACGCCCCCCGCCGCGAGGGTCGCAAGTACGACAACCGCGATGACACTCAGGTCCATGGCTCAGTTCCGTCCATCGCCGCGGTCAAGCAGCATTGGCTTCATCCTGGACCGCGAGTTGGTCAATCGCCGTGGCAAGCCGCTGCTCTTCGCCGAAATAGCGGGCCCGCTCCCAGAAGCGCGGGCGGCCGATGCCCGTCGAGCGGTGCCGCCCGATCAGCTTGCCTGCGGCATCCTCGCCGAGAACCTCATAATTCATCAGGTCCTGGGTGATGATGACGTCGCCCTCCATCCCCATCACCTCGGTGATATGGGTGATCCGGCGCGAGCCGTCGCGCATGCGTTGCGCCTGGATGACGACATCGACGGAGGAACAGATCATCTCCCGCAATGTCTTCGAAGGCAGGCTGAACCCGCCCATGGTGATCATGGATTCGATACGGCTCAAGCATTCGCGCGGCGTATTGGCGTGCAGCGTCCCCATTGAACCGTCATGGCCCGTGTTCATCGCCTGCAACAGGTCGAAGGCTTCCGGGCCACGCACCTCGCCGACGATGATTCGCTCAGGCCGCATGCGCAGGCAGTTCTTGACGAGATCGCGCATGGTGACCGCGCCTGTCCCCTCCAGATTGGGTGGGCGCGTCTCGAGCCGCACGACATGCGGCTGCTGGAGCTGCAATTCGGCAGCGTCCTCGCAGGTGATGACCCTCTCATCCAGGTCGATATAATTGGTCAGGCAGTTCAGTAGCGTCGTCTTGCCTGAGCCCGTACCACCGGAAATCACGATGTTGCAGCGCACCTTGCCGATGATCTTGAGGATTTCCGCACCAGGCGGAGAGATCGCGCCAAAGCGGACAAGCTGATCCAGCGTCAGCTTGTCCTTCTTGAATTTGCGGATGGTGAGGGCCGGTCCGTCGATCGCCAGCGGCGGCGCGATGACATTGACACGCGAACCGTCGGCAAGGCGAGCGTCGCAGATCGGCGAGGATTCGTCGACGCGCCGGCCCACCTGGCTGACGATGCGCTGGCAGATGTTCATCAGCTGCGCGTTGTCGCGAAAGCGAACATTGGTCAGCTGGATCTTGCCACCGGTCTCGATGAAGGTGCGTGAGGCACCGTTGACCATGATGTCTGCGATGTCGTCCCGCGCCAGTAGCGGCTCCAGGGGACCGTAGCCGAGCACGTCGTTGCAGATGTCGTCGAGCAGTTCCTCCTGCTCGGCGATCGAGAGCACGACGTTCTTGAGCGAGATGATCTCGTTGATGATGTCACGGATTTCCTCCCGCGCCGATTCACCGTCGAGCTTCGCGAGCTGAGAGAGGTCGATCGCCTCGATCAGCGCCCCGAAGATCATGCTCTTCATCTGGTAATAGTCATCGGACTTCGGTGTCTCGACCGGAGCCACGGGAGCTGCCGGCACCTGACGGCGCATGTCGGTCGGAGGCACAGTCAACTCAGGCAGGCGCGCAGCCGCAGCCGGGCCGGCGGGCCTTGGGTTCAGAGCTGGTGCCGTCGCAGCGTTCGTGGATCGCTTTCCGAACATGTCATCCCCCTTTCGCGCCGGGAAACGGCCAGCCGGCCGGTCGGAGCGAGCAGGCAGTGGCGAACAAGACCCCCACCGCTCAAGCCCTGCGACGCTTGAGCTTGGCGACCAGCGGCTCCAGCAGGCTGCGCTTACCGCGCCGGGCCTCGCCGCGACCGGTCAGCGTGCTTGCAATCTGAATGAAGGCCTCATTGATCTTGCCGCCGGACTGGACCTCCGCAATCATCTGCCCATTATTGGCGGCTGTGCCGAAGACCTGCGCGTCGAAGGGAATCGTGGCGAGCACCTCGACACCCAGGGCCTTGGCGAATTCCCCCGCATCGATCTCGGGCCGCTTGGGCAAGCCGACCTGATTGAGCACCAGACGTGGCGGGGAATCATTTGGGCGACTGGCCCGCGCCAGATCGATCAGATTTTTGGCGTTTCGCAGCGAGGCGAGTTCGGGCCCCGCGACGACCATGACCTCGTCAGCACCGATCAGGCAGCGCCTGACCCAGCCGCTCCAGAGATGCGGCACATCGAGAACCACGCAAGGCACACTGGCTCGCAACAGGTCAAAGAGCTGCTCGAAGGCGTCCTCCGGCAGGTCGAGCGTCCGGTCCAGAATCGCCGGCGCCGCCAGCAAGGCGAGATTGTCGCTGCAACGCGAGAGCAGGCGATCAAGCATATTGGCATCGAGCCGATCCGGCGCAAATACGGCCTCCGCGATGCCCTGCGGCGGATCCTGGTTGAAATCGAGCCCCGCCGTGCCGAAGGCGATGTCGAGATCGACGATTACGGTCGAGGCATCGAGATTGCGTGCCATGGCCCAGGCGACATTATGGGCCACGGTCGAGGCGCCGACACCGCCCTTGGCACCCATCACGGCGACGATGCGGCCGAGATTGCGAGCCCCGGGCGCGACATAGAGCTCGGACAGGGTGCGGAGGATATCGAGCGGTTCGAGCGGAGCGATCAGATAATCGCTGACGCCGCGGCGGATCAGATCGCGATAGAGCTGGACGTCATTGACATGGCCGATGACGACGACCTTCGTGCCAGCATCGCAGCTCTGGGCCAGAGCATCGAGATGACTGACGAGCGTGGCGCCGTCGGACACCGTTTCCAGCACAATGACATTGGGCGTAGGTGCGGTCCGGAACGCCTCGACTGCGGCCGCCGCCCCCCCCATCTGGACGCGCGAATGCGTCTTCTCCATGCGGCGATCGGTACTCGCAGTCTGCATGGCAGCGGCGATGGCCGGCGTTTCGCAGAAGGCCTGGAGCGTGATGCGCGGCAACGGCGCGATGACCTCGTCCCCGGCACCGCCCGCCAACTGAGTCTCGAAGTTCTGCGTCGGATCCATCAGCGCCCTCCGACCGCCGAGTTGATCTGCGGCGTTTCCTGCCGATACTGGGTCGAGGGATCCTTGCCCTCACGCAACTTGCCGATCGCATTCATGCGCTTGACGATGTCGGAGCGCCCCTCGCTACGGCCGCGGACCAGATCGATCGGATCTGCAACCTGTGCCGCGAGCGTCGCCTGGCTGGAACAGCCAAAATTCCACATGGTTTCGTTCGAGCCGTCGAACTTCCAGTCGGACACACCCGCATCCTGGGTCCATTGCCCGCAGGAATGCGGCAGGCCCGCCTGCAGCGAGGCGAATGACAGGCGGATGGGCGAGGCGAGATTCGGGTCTGCGATGGGATAGGTCCTAATCGAGAGCGAGGCAGGCGACACACCGCCACGCGCCAGGGCCCTGCGCACCGATTCGAGCGTGCCATGCGTTGCCATTTCCCGGCCGCCGCCAGTCGGCACCTGGGCAACGAGCCCCCCGCGCCCGCTGCGCCGGTATTCTGCGGCAAAGCTCGCGACATCCTCGGCCTGGCGATTGTCCAGCCCCGCACCGGCCCGTACGACAAAGACATCAAGCGAACGAGGCGCGTCACGCAGCACGATCGGATGCCGCTCGCGCAGATCGCTGGCGCTGATCGAACCTGTAACGTCGGTCTTCGATGCACACCCCCCGAGCGCGACGCCAGCAGCCAGAACGGCGGCAAGAGGCCAGCGGCTTGTCCTCGACGGTCCTCGATCGGTCATGGCCAGAGCCACCCCTTGCATGTTCATGAAAGCATCCTCAGTCGGCGATGAAGCCGACCCGGCCCTTGTAGGCCTGGGGCAGCGGCCCGCCATTGGTGCCGTAAATCTTGTTCAATCGTCCAAGCAGAATGGCCTGTGCGTCATGCGCATCGACAAAGCCGTCGTCCGGGCGCTGGATCTGGTTCGGCTCCATCGGCTTGGCGATATAGGGGGTGGCCGTGATCATCAGCTCCGTCTCCTCGCGTTGGTAGTCGCGCGAGCGGAAGAGCACGCCGATGACAGGCAGGTTCATCAAACCGGGGAAGCCGTTGATCGATTGCTTCGAAACGCGCTGGATCAGGCCCGCGGTTGCCAATGTCCCTCCCGATGGCAGCTCGACAGTGGTGTCCGATTTCCGGACGCGGAAGGCTGGGGCGTTGATGGCTTCCTGCCCCGAGTTGCGCGTGTCGGTCAGCCGGAGCTGGTTCTCGAAATCGAGTTCCGTGACCTCGGTCGCGATGCGCATGCTGATCTTGTTGTCGGACATGACAATCGGCGTGAAGTTGAGAGCGACACCGACCTGCTTGTATTCGATCTGCAACATGCAGCGCCCATAGACGGAAGCGGCGGTTGGATCCTGGCAGTTGTAGCCCTTCGGCACCGGCACTTCGCCGCCGGCCGTGAATTTGGCGCTCTCACCTGAGATTGCCGTGACGGTGGGTTCGGCCAGCACGCGCGCGAGGCCCGCGCGTTCAAGTGCACGCAGGGTAAAGTTACTGGAATTGCCGATCCCAGCAGTAACGGCGGTAGCGGCCAATGCCTGCGGTTGCAGAGGGAAGGGATTGTCGAGGGTCGGCATGACCGAGAAATTGCCCAGCTTCCATTCGCCTGTCGAATTGATGCCGAGCTGCTTGATCGCCTTTCGCGAGACCTCGGAAACCACGACCTTGACCATGACCTGATCGCGGCCCCGGATGGTCATCGAATTGATTACTGCTCCCTTGGACGAGGTGAACAATCCGCTCGAGGTTCCAACGAAGGCATTGGCGATGTCGACCGCCTGGGTCGCTTCAGAAGCGTTGGCGACATTGCCGGTCAGCAGAATCGAGTTTCCCGCCGGTTTGACATCAATCTGCGCCCTCGGCATTGCCGCGCGTAGCGTCTGACGCAGTACGTTCAGATCTCGGCCGACCTCGATCTCAAGTGCGGAAATCTGGCGACCTTCGGCATCGATGACGAACCTCGAGGTCGAGCCGTCGGCAATGCCGATGATGAAGAGCTTGCGGGCCGAGCGAACGACTGCGTTGGCCACCTTCGGATTGGCGACGAAGACCTCCTTGGCGTCGCGCGGCAGCTCAACGATCACCGAGCGGCCGATCGAGAGGTCGAGCTTGCGCGCAATGGCGTGTTCACTGGAACTGACGTTCAGAACGGGGGCCGGCCCACTGGACTGGGCTCCGGCCGAAGCAGCCGAGATGAGAAGCGCGAAGACCGAAACGGCAGATGCGAAAGTGCGATTGACGATCATGGCTTCACACTTCTGCTAGTCACGCCGTAGCGCACGAGGGTCAAACCGCCTTCTTCAGCGGGTCGGCCGGCATCGCCTGCATCCTTGAGGCTGCGTAGAGCAAGCGAGAGCGTGCCGGTCTTCTGCGCCTGGGCCACGACCTCGACCTGACGCGGCTCGAGTTCGAGCGTAGCCGTCTCGCCGATGACAACTTTCTCGCCGTTGCGCTCCTGGATGTTCTGGCCGATCGCCAGCACGCGGACATTGACCAGGATGGTTTCGCTCACGAAATTCTCGTTCGCGTTGGGGCCGTTATCCTCCTTGTAGGTACGGACGACGTCGACCCGGTCGTTGGGGAGGATGAAACCGCCTGCCGTATTGGCACCACGGCTGTCCGTGCTGATGGCGATGGCCCGCTTTCCCGCTGGCAACACCGCGGAGAGGAAGCCCGTGCCGTCCGTACGGATGAGCTTTTCGCGCCGGATCGGCTCGCCGCCCGACACCGCAAAGCGCGCCAGTTGACCGGCGAGCTCGGTCTCAGCCTCGGGTGCTTCGTCCTTGCGTACGACGCCCGATGGAATGCTGGCGAGGGGCCAGTCGATCCACTTCATGTCGCTGGATGTGAGCGTGTTGCCGACGGGGATATCCGCCGAAGCGACCAGAACCGGGATCGTGGGTGCAGGCTCGTAGCGCGTCACCGGCGTCGAGGGCGTCTTGGGGCGCTGGATCAGCAGCGCTGCGCCCAGTCCCGCAATCAGCGCGACAGCAAGGATGATGATGCGGGCAGGACTCATGGCAACCGATCCCCAGCCAACACGAGCTGGCTCTGGTCGGGGATCGTGCCGCGGGAATCGTCAACTTATGGTTAATCGGACGTATATTTTTCGCCGGTCTCACCCTCAGCTCTGGCTTCAAACGCCGATGGCAGCACGCCAGACAGCCGTCTCCGGGAGGACAATCAACGCCGACAAGGCCAGCGCTATTCCGTAGGGTACGCCTTGGTTTGCCGCATGCAGGCGCTTCGCCCATGACCAGTTCTCGGCGAGAGCCGGCAACGGGCCCGAGCGCAGCTTTACGATCAGGAGCGTCAACACGCCACCGAGCACCGCAGCGAGCATGAGATAGGGCATGAGCTGTTCGAAGCCGAACCAAAGCGCTGTTGCAGCCGCCAGCTTGGCATCGCCACCACCGATCCAACCAGCGGCGAATAGGCCGAAACAGACAACGAGCATCAGACCGCCCGCCGCCACATGCCAGCCGATCTGCCCCCACGGCATTCCGAGAAGCCCGGCGCACAGCGCAAACAGGGCGATGACCAGGAGGCAGAGCCTGTTCGAAATGGTCATGGTGAAGAGATCGCTYGCCGCGGCGTAAGCCATCGCAGCAGGAAAGACCACGAGCATGGCGATAAGAACGAGCGTCATGAGGCTACCCAGGAGCAGAGAGGGCTCCATGCATCATGACTGGAGCGACGTCACCAAAGCCTTACCTCAAAGGCAAAAGCGCCCCGGTAAACCGGAGCGCTCCAGAGCTCTTGCATGCAGCGGCGACGCTGCCCGCGAGTCGCTTACTTGTTGAGCTCGGTCGCGATCTCGTTGAACTTGGCGGTCAGGCCGGTGCCGACCGAGGTCATCGCGGTGATGGCGACAACGGCAATAAGAGCGGCGATCAGGCCGTACTCGATAGCGGTCGCGCCGGACTCGTCCTTGGCGAAGCGAGCGAACAGATTCTTCATGGGAGAACTCCTTTTACACCACGGTTTGACTGCTGCCTTCGCTCTGAGCGGCTTCGGTCAGCGACAAGGAGGACATTACCTCTCGCTTATTGCCGATCAGTTAAACGAACCGAAGAATTCGCGCGATCTCAAAAACATCTACTCGATGGTTAACGTCGAATTTACAACATAGACGAGCCATTAGAATAGTGAATTTTTACTCAAAGTTTCTATTTTCTAATATTATACGCTCCATCAGAAGCATATTTCCTTAGGTTACGAACGACACTCTGGCATTGATAGGTCAAATACAAAACTGAACATGGCGCCTTCTAGATGCAGAGACCGGTCTAATCGCCTCATTCTGAAGGCCTTAGGGATTGATTCATCATTTTCGGCTTTGCTCCCGATGTTGGAAATCTTGGGCCGCACGCCATGTCGACTGTCCTGCCCTCCACGGCCCCTCATCGCTTTCGCGGCTGGATATTGGCAGCGACCCTGTCGACTCTGTTCCTGCTGGCCCCGGCCCGGGTGGTTCAGGCTGCAGCCGAGCAGAACAGACCGGAGACCGTCGTCGTCACCGTTGATCATGCCAAGGTCGTAAGGCTGCCGGAAAGGGCGCAGACCGTTATCGTTGGCAATCCCGGCATCGCCGACGTCACCGTCCAGAAGAACGGAATCATGGTGGTGACCGGCAAGAGCTTCGGTGTGACCAACCTGATCGCACTCGACGCAAGCGGCACCCTTCTGGCCGAATCCCTCGTGCGCGTGAGCGCGGCCGCGGATTCCATTCTCACAGTCCAGCGCGGGCTGGAGCGCGAGAGCTACTCCTGCACACCAACCTGCCAGCCTTCGATGCAGCTCGGCGACGCCAATCGCTATTTCGGCGAGGTCGGTGGCCAGACCACTCGCCGCAACGCCCTGGCGACCGGCAACGAAAAATAGGCGAAGACGGAGCGATTGGCGCAGCAGGGTGAATGACTGGCTAACGCTGACAGCGCTTCACCGCATGGGCCCCTAACAGATCGGAAATCCTTTCTGTGTAGCCTCCGAGTGGATCGGTGGTGGCACCGCCGTTCCCGCTTGGGGCAAGCCGTCGCATCGCGCTGGCTCAGGACGTGTGGTCAAGCCGCTATCGGATGTATCAGGCCATGACGATTCACGTGACCGTGCGAGACAGCATCCGGAGCCGCCGCGAGAGACAGCGTCCCTGGCACGTCATCAAGCGCTTCCGGAGCGACGAGGCCGGCGTCACGGCCGTGGAATTCGGGTTCATCGGCATCCCGTTCCTCATGCTGATGTTCGCCATTCTCGAAACGGCGTTGATGTTCTGGACAAGCCAGATTCTCGAGGAAGCTGTGTCCCAGACGTCACGCCAACTCCTGACCGGTGAAGCGCTCACGCGCTATTCAGGCAGCGCCGCCGCAAAAACGGAGGCCTTCAAGCGAGACCTCTGCAACAACGCTCCGGGACTGATGAACTGCGACAATCTAACGATCGATGTCCGGACCTACACGTCTTTCGCAACTGCTCGCACTGGCACGACCGGAAGCAATCCGGTCAAAGGGGGCGCGCTCGATACGTCCGGCTTTGGCTACGCCGATCCACAGCCCAGCCAGATCCTCGTCGTGCGAGCGGTGCTTGAATACCCCGTCTTGGTCAGCAGCTGGAATAGCGCGCTGGTGAACCTTGGCACCGATCGACGCGCACTCATCGCCACCACGACGTTCCGTACCGAGCCATTTCTTGGCCTGAAAAGTTAAGAGCACATCATGGCGAAGTTTCCCTCTTCCCATGGTTCGGCGGCGCGGTTTCAGCACCGCCTTCAACGTTTGCTTCATGAGCGCGAGGGCGTGGCTGCGGTCGAGTTTGCACTGATCCTCGTGCCGATGCTCACCATCTATTTTGGTGTGGTCCAGGTGGCTCAAGGCGTGATGATCGATCGCAAGGTCACTCAGCTCAACCGGACCTTGGCCGATCTCACCTCGCAAGCGGCCACGATCAGCAATACCGAACTCGCCAACATCTTCGCCGCGAGCACCATGGTGATGGAGCCATTTACCAAGGTACCCCCTAGCATGGTGGTCGCCAGTATCGTGGTCGACGGCTCTGGGAACGCCAAAGTCTGCTGGAGCGACTCGAACCCGACCGGAAGCGCGCTGTCGCGCGGCTCCGCATTCGCCCTGCCGACAGACCTGCGAGTGCCAAACAGTTCGGTGATTCTGGCCCGCACCACCTATCGCTACACTCCCACGATCGGCTCAGCCATCACGGGCACGATCAATATCAAGAGCACCGATCTCTACATGCGCCCGCGCCTGGGCAAGATCGGCGGCACCACCAAGGTCGAACAGGTGGAGCGCGCAAACTTGGCGATGTGTCCGACCTGAAGCACGGGCCCAAAAATTGGGTTGCAGCTTTCGGGAAAGCCCATGCAAATATAGAAGTTTAGATCATTGGATCGGATAGCCGGACCGATGATCCATACCGGACAGGGCCGGCTCGCGCAGAGCGAACCGGCCTGACGATCTCAGATCGTCTGGTTGTAGGCGCCGACCTCCGGGTTTTCGCGCAGCACGCCGTCGATGGCTGCAAACATCTCGCGCATGCGTGCATCCGAGACCGGGCTTTCGCAGACGACGACAAGCTCCGGCTTGTTTGAGGAAGCGCGGACCAGTCCCCAGGTGCCATCTTCGTTGACGACGCGAACGCCGTTGACGGTGATCACGTCGCGGATCTTCTGGCCGGCGATGGTTTCGCCCTTGGCCTGCATGGCCTCGATGCGCTTCGTCACGCGATCGCTGACCTCGTACTTGATCTCATCGGCGCATTTGGCGGCCATGGTCGGCGTGCCCCAGGTCTTGGGAACGGCGGCATAGAGTTCCGCCATCGACTTGTCCGGGTTGCGGTCGAGCATGTCGATGACCGCCAGTGCCGTGACCACACCATCGTCATAGCCGCGCCCGACCGGCGCGTTGAAGAAGAAATGGCCCGACTTCTCGAACCCCGCCAGCGCGTTGAGATCGCGGACGCGGCGCTTGATATAGGAATGGCCGGTCTTCCAGTAATCGGTCTTCACGCCGAGCTTCTGCAGCTCGGGGTCGGTGATGAAGAGCCCGGTCGATTTCACGTCGACGACGAACTGTGCACCGGGATGCAACCTGCCGAGGTCGCGCGCCAGCATCACGCCGATCTTGTCGGCGAAGATCTCCTCGCCGTGATTGTCGACCACGCCGCAGCGGTCGCCGTCGCCATCGAAGCCGAGCGCAACGTCAGCGCCGTGCTGCTTCACGGCATCCGCCATGGCATGCAGCATCTTCATGTCTTCGGGGTTGGGATTGTAACGCGGGAAGGAGTGGTCGAGCTCGGCATCCATCGGGATGACCTCGCAGCCGATCGCCTCCAGGATCTGCGGAGCGAAGGCGCCAGCCGTGCCGTTGCCGCAAGCCGCGATGACCTTGAGCTTGCGCGTGATCCTCGGCCGGTTGGTCAGGTCCTTGATGTAGAGAGCCGGGAAATCGGGAACGAAGACATAGGAACCACCGCCCGACAGCTCGAAATCGGCCGCGAGCACGATGTCGCGGAGCTGGCCCATTTCGTCGGGGCCGAAGGTGACAGGGCGCTGCGCGCCCATCTTCACGCCGGTCCAGCCATTGTCGTTATGCGAGGCCGTGACCATCGCAACGCAGGGAACGTCGAGCGCGAACTGGGCGAAATACGCCATCGGCGACATGGCAAGGCCGATATCATGGACCTTGCAGCCCGCTGCCATCAGGCCGGTGACCAGCGCCATCTTGATCGACGACGAGTAGCCGCGGAAATCATGGCCGGTGACGATCTCGGGCTTGATGCCCATGCGCTTGATCAGCGTGCCGAGGCCCATGCCGACGGCCTGCACGCCCATCAGGTTCAGTTCCTTGCCGAAGAACCAGCGCGCGTCATACTCGCGGAACCCCGTCGGCTTTACCATCGGCAGGGATTCATACTCGAAGGTATTCGGGAACAGCTCAGGCAGTGGCTTCGGGAACATCAAGGCATCCATTGCAAGGGAACATGCAGGGCGAACGAAGCATCAAGCCACATGAATGCAGCCTGACCGTGACACGGCAGCGACGCCGTCTTGACGGACACTTGGCATAGCGGATCGCGGCCGATTAGGAAACGCCGGAGACCGCCTAACCGCGCAGGATCATGCGACCGGTCTGGACCTCGTAGCCCTTGAGCTTGCTTAGAAAAGAGGTTCCAAGCAGGCTGACGGACAGCGCCCCGGCGGGCAGCACCATGGCCTCGACATTGCGCACGATGATAGCACCGAGCCTGACCTCGCGCAGGTTCACCCGGGCGCCCCGTACGACGCCGTTGGCTGTGCGCAGCGTGATCTTGTAGTCGGAAGCTGCAGGGCGGATGCCGAGCCCCAGGGCATCGCTCTCCGTCAACGCGATGAAACTCGCACCGGTATCGACCAACATCCTGACGCGGTAATTGTCGATGGTCGGATGGACCATGTAGTGACCGCGAGAATCGGCCGCCACGGTGACCATCGGAGGCTCGATCGATCGGGCGACTGGAGGCGGTGACGCGGGAGGTCGCGCGCCGGTCGCGACAGCCGCCGCGCGGGGCGTGTCATCATCCTCGACATAGCCTGCCAGACGCGTGCCGTATGACATCGCGCCGTAACCGACGGTAAAGGCTACTCCGAGCGCCCAGATGATGGGCCGTTGCGCCATCTGCTTTCAGTCTCCGCCACGTTCCCGGGATGCTGCACCTGGGACACTGCCGAAGAATGAATGGGAAGGGGCGGATTGGCGGGTTCGGCCAAGCTCCGACCCGATGAATCCAAACAGGCTTAACGTATCGTCATCCACATCGAGGGCATCTCAGAGGAAGCCGGCACCGGCCAGTGCCTCGATCTCCGGCCGCCGTGGCACGCTTGGTTGCGCACCGGGCACCGTGCAGGCGAGCGAACCGGCTGCGAGCCCGCGCTGAAGCGCGCCTGAAAAACCATAGCCGGCATCGAGCGCCGCCGCGAAAGCCCCGACAAAGCTGTCTCCGGCCGCGACCGTGTCGACAACCTCGACCTTCGGCGCTTCGAGGCGGCGCCGAACGCCGCCATGCCAGCCGACGACGCCCTCGCCACCGAGCGTGACGACACAGGCAATGCCGCGCTCGGCATCGACGCGCTGCGCAAAGGCGTCAGGCTCCCGCTCGGCCCAACCCCAAGCGCTGGCAAGCACCAGCGCCTCGTGCTCGTTGACGATCAGCATGTCCAGGCAATCGAGCAATTCGGGAGCAGGCGTGCCGGCCGGCGCCAGGTTCAGGATGACGCGCCCGCCCGCCTGCCTCGCCAGCCGGGCCGCCGCGATGCACTCCGTCTCCGGAACCTCGCGCTGCAGCAACAGGATGTTACGCTGGCCAAGCGGCAGGTCGCGCAAGCCAGCGGCCCGGGCCTGGCATTCGCGCCGGCCGCCACCACAATTTGATTGGAGCCTGCTGCATCGACCGCGATGAAGGCGGCACCCGTCGGCGCCTCGACCCGCTCGACCAGCGTGAGATCGACTCCGTCGGCGGCCAGCAGGGACAGGGCGATCTCGGCAAAGGCGTCACGCCCGACAGCGCCGGCGAGCACGACCTCGGCGCCCGCCCGACGGGCGGCAAGCGCCTGGTTGGCCCCCTTGCCGCCGGGGTGCAGCGCATAGCCCGGGCCGATCACCGTCTCGCCGGCTCCCGGCAGGCGCTCGACGGGCGTGACCAGATCGACATTCAGCGATCCGAAGACGGTGATCACGCCACCAGCCTCGCAGCCAGACGCTTCACACCCGCGACAAAGGCGTCTTCCGGTGTCGTGATCTGGAAGGGCAGGCCCGCCGTCTCGAACGCCGCTCCATAGCTCGCAGCCAGCGCTCCATCGGCCACGAGATGGACCGTGGCAGGGCGTCCGAACAACGCCTGCACGCCGGCAATCTCCTGGCCGACCAGAAGCGCCGAGAGATAGGGCCCGACCGCGCCGCCGCCCATTCGCCCCGCCAGCACCTCGGTACGCGCCGCAAAGGCTGCGTTGAGCAGCCCGGCAGGCCGCGCTGCTGCAGCAAAGCCGCGTGCGGCGCCGGTGCTTGCGTCGTCTCCGGAGGGCTCTTCCGCGAGGCGCGCCAGAATCGAATGCTGACGCAGCAGGCCGTAGGTCTCGCCGGTCATGAAGCTGGCAAAGCGCGTGATCCGGCCAGCCCGCACTTCAGCCCATTTCGAATGGGTGCCGGGCAAGCAGGCAATGCCCTCGTCGAGACCGAGTCCGACGATCAGAGTTTCCTCGCCACGCATGACATCGAAGGCACCATCGTCCCAGGACAGGCCGGGCAGCACGGTTGCGCGTGTTCCGTCCTCCAGCGTCACCGCGATGCCGGCGTCTGCCAGCGCTTCGATTGAGGCCGGGCACGCGACGTAAGGCGCCTCGACCCAGCCATTGCGGCTGCCGACCATGCCGGCGAGCACGATCGCGGCATCCGGCCGCCTGCGGCGGAAATCACCGGCGATCCCCTCGAAAGCGGCCGGGAAGCCTCCCGCCGGCACGGATTGGATGCCCTGATCCGCAACCCGCCGGTCCATCACGTAGCCGTCCTCGCCGATGAGGAAGGCGCGGGCACGGGTGGTGCCCCAGTCGAGCGCGATCAAGGGTTTCGGCATGGCGGGCTCCGGCACGGCGTCGGTCATGGCCCTGCCTTGCCGCATCAGGCGCGGGCGAAGCAGAGCGCTGACCCGACTATCTCCTTGGCCCGCAAGCCGGGGTCAAGCCCGCACATGCCGCACGGGCTCAGACGTCGAAGAACACCGTCTCGCCTTCGCCCTGCAGCCGGATGTCGAAATGGAAGACGCCGTCCGGGCCACGTTGCGCGATCAGCGTTTCACGCCGCTCATGCGGGACCAGCGCGAGCACGGGATCGGACGCATTGGCAGGGTCGTCCGAGAAATAGATGCGGGTCACCAGCCGGAGCAGGAGCCCGCGCGCGAAGACCGAGACGGCGAGATGGGGCGCCTGCCTCGTACCGTTTAGCCCCTCCACCGCGCCCGGCCGCACCGTCTCGAAATGGAAGAAGCCTTCCGGCGAGGTTTCCGCCCGGCCGAAGCCTGTGAAGCCGGCATTGCCCCCGGCATTGTGTCGTCCATCCGCATCGGCCTGCCAGACCTCGATCATGGCGTCCGGCACCGGTTCGCCATCGCCATCGAGGACATGGCCGCGAATGGTGATGCGTTCGCCCGCGACGCCATCGGTTGCAATCCGCTCATTGGCCAGCTCCGAACCGCCATAGGCGCGGGGCGTCAGCGCATAGGCGTAGAAGGGGCCGACCGTCTGCGAGGGGGTGAGGCCCAAGGGGGCTTTGCGCTCAGTCATCATGCGGCTCCTCGAGCGGCGTCGCGTCGCGACCGCGCAGAATGATGTCGAACTGGTATCCGAGCGCCCATTCCGGTTCGGTCGTATCGATGTCGAAGCGCGAGATCAGGCGCTCCCGTGCCTTCGCGTCCGGGATCGACTGGAAGATCGGGTCGTAGGCGAAGAGCGGATCGCCCGGGAAATACATCTGGGTGATCACGCGCGAGAGGAAGCTCGGCCCGAACAGAGAGAAATGGATATGCGCCGGGCGCCAGGCGTTGTGATGGTTGCGCCAGGGATAGGCGCCGGGCTTGATCGTGACGAAGCGATAGCGCCCTTCCGCATCGGTCATGGCGCGGCCGGCTCCCGTGAAATTCGGGTCGAGCGGCGCGGGATGCTGATCGCGCAGATGGACGTAGCGCCCTGCCGCGTTGGCTTGCCAGATCTCGACCAGTGTATGCGGCACCGGTCTGCCATCCTCGTCAAGCACCCGGCCCGTCACGATGACCCGCTCGCCGAGCGGCTCGCCCTCATGCTGCAGGGTGAGATCTGAATCGCCGGCTTGCACGGCGCCATGACCGAACGCCGGACCGCTGATCTCCGACAGCGTATGCGGCACCAGGATCAGCGGCTGCGAGGGTGCGCGCTTCAGCGTACTCGTATAGGCCGGCGACGCGTTGAGCGGATGGGCCTTCAGGCCATCGCGTGGATAGATCAGGCTCATGCCGCTACTCCATGCGCTCGCTTGGTCCGGGCGTGCAGATCGCGCAGGATCTCGATCTCCTGCGCGGTCGGCGCCGGAGTTTCGACGAGTTCGCCAGCGAAACGCAAGGTCCAGCCGCAACCGGCCTGAACCTGATCCCGCGTCACGCCAGGATGCAGCGCAGTGACAGTCAGCTCGGCGCTCTCGGCATCGGGTTCCATGACGCAAAGATCGGTGATCACCTTGGTCGGCCCCTTGGTCTTGAGGCCGAGCCGTTCCCGATCGCCCCTGCCCTTGCCGTGCCCGAAGGACGTGATGAAGGGCAGCGTTTCGACGAAGGCGCGCGAGCCCATCGCCATCGTGATGAAGATCTCGCCGCAATTGCTGGCGATTTCCGGCGCGCCGCCGCCGCCGGGAAGCCTCACCTTCGGCGCGGCATAGTCCCCGACGACCGTGGTGTTCAGATTGGCGTAGCGATCGATCTGCGCACCGCCCAGGAAACCAATGGTGATCCGGCCGCCCTGCAGCCAGTAGCGGAACATCTCGGGCACGCCGACCGTGGTCAGCGCGGTATCACAGAGTTCGCCGTCGCCGATCGAGAGCGGCAGCACGGAGGGGCGGGTGGAGAGCGTACCGGATTCGTAGATCAGCGTGATCTTCGGGGCATGGGTCAGGCGCGCCAGGTTGCAGGCGGCCGAGGGTGCGCCGATACCGACGAAGCAGACATCGTCATTGGTCAGCAGGCGGGCAGCCGCAATGCTCATCATCTCGGTGGGCGTGTGGCTCATGGGAGTATGGCTCATGGCGCTGATCCTCACGCTGCCTGCCGAGCAAGGCCGGCATGGTGCGCAAACACCTCCGGCCCCTGCTCCAGGACATTTGCCTTCATCCAGGCCATGAATGTGTCGCGCTCCCGGGCGATCTTGTCCCAGGCAATGTAGAAGTCGTTGGCGCGCTTGTAATAACCGTGGGCGTAGGATGGGTAGGCTCCGCCCGGCACCCTGGCGATGGCGGTCACCGCCCAGGACGGCAGGATGACGGCATTGGCATTGCGTGGACCAAAGTCCTCGACGATCTCCTCGACGGTAACCAGCGAACGCCTGGCCGCGAGTACGGCCTCTTTCTGCACGCCAACAATGCCTTCGAGCAAGACATTGCCTTCGCGATCCGCCTTCTGTGCATGAATGACGGCGGCGTCGGGCCGGATGGCGGGAACTGTCGCCAGGACTTCCCCGGTATAGGGGCAGGTGACGGATTTGATCCGGGGATTGACCTTGGGCAGATCGACGCCCTTGTAACCGCGAAACACCGCGAAGGGCAGGTTGGCGGCGCCGGCCTCATAGGCATTGGCCATGGCGGCGTGGCTGTGCTCTTCAAGCTCGAGCTTATGCGGCCAGCCATTCTCGACCGCATCACGCAGGCGATGCAGCGAGCCGACGCCAGGGTTGCCGCCCCAGGAGAAGACCAGCTTTTCCGCGCAACCCATCCCGATCATCTGATCGTAGATCAGGTCCGGCGTCATGCGGATCAGCGTCAGCCGCTTGCGGCCCTGACGGATCGCCTCATGCCCGGCAGCATGCGGGATGAGGTGAGTGAAGCCTTCCATCGCGACGGAGCAGCCGTCACGCACCACCGTCTCGATTCCCTCGGCGAGGGAGACGAACTCAGCCACCTTGACATCTCCTCGTTTTGTGCGTTAATCGCACATCGTTTTGATTTTCGAACAATACCCATTGCGTCAACAGGGGTCAAGATTGGGCACTGCAACGTCGGATCGCGACCATATGGCCGCCCTGGAAAAGGGGCTGGCCGTGATCGAATGCTTCGACGCGGCGCATGAGAAGCTCACGATTGCAGACGTGGCGCGCGCCACCGAATTGTCTCGCGCGGCGGCCCGGCGCTGCCTTCTGACGCTCACAAGGATCGGCTACGCTGAATTCGACGGCAAGTTCTTCCGGCTGACGCCGCGCGTGCTCAGGCTAGGCCATGCCTGGCTGGCCTCCAGCGCCCTGCCCCAGCTCGTCCAGCCCTTCCTGGAGCGGTTGTCCGAGGAAACCCATGAATCCTCCTCGGCCTCGCTGCTCGACGGGCACGAGATCGTCTATATCGCGCGTTCGGCGCAGAGGCGGATCATGTCCGTCGGCCTTTCCGTCGGCTCGCGCCTGCCCGCCTTCTGCACCTCGATGGGGCGCGTCCTTCTCGCAGCGCTGCCACCGGACGAGGCCCGCGAACGGATTCTGGCCGGCCGGCCGCGAGCGCTGACGCCTCATACCGTAACGGAGCCGGAACGGATCATGGCCGCCTTGGCGGCGGCACGCGAACAGGGTTACAGCGTGGTCGATCAGGAACTGGAACTTGGCCTGATCTCGATGGCACTCCCCCTCGCCAATGCGCGTGGCGAGACCGTTGCCGCCTTCAATATTTCCGGGCAGGTGCAGCGAACCTCGGCGGAGGAGATGGTGGCGCAGTTCCTGCCGCGCATGCGCTCGATGCAGGCGATGCTACGCCCGCTGATCAAGTAAGGACATCACCATGCTTACCCTGCAGTCCGGACCTCTCTCCGCCGCGATCGCGCCCGAGGTCGGTGCGATGGTGACCGCGCTCGAATGGCGCGCGCCTGACGGGCAGTTGCGTTCGCTTCTGCGGGCGCCGGCGGGGGCGGTTCCCTCGATCGCGGCCCCCAATCGCTTCGGCAGCTGGGCCATGCTGCCCTTTGCCAATCGCGCCTTCGATTGCGTCATCGACGATGGCGAGCAGCGCTTTCGGGTGCCGGCCAACGATCCTGCGGGAACAGGCAGCATTCATGGTTTCGGCTGGCAGTCGGACTGGGAGGTCCTGCGGTATGACCACGGCCATACCGTCCTGGAACATCGGCGCAGCGCCGGTGAAGATCCCTACCGCTACCGCGCGCGGCAGGAGATCAGCCTCGACGATTCCGGTATGACCATCGCCCTTGCGATCATAAACGAGGCGGATGTGGCCCTACCCTTTGGTTTCGGGCTGCATCCCTGGTTTCCCGCGGCGGCGGATACGCGCCTCAGGATGCGCTCCGACGGCGCATTGATCCTCGGCAACGGCTTCCGCGCGACCGGCTCGCAGCCGCTCGCAGATGGCGGCCCCTATGCCGCCAACCCGCTCTTCGCAACTCAGGCAGAAACGGCCTGGAGCTTCCTCGGTTGGGATGGCACTGCGCGCATGGAAACACCGTCGCGCGGCGTCGACATCACCGTCACGGCAAGCGAAACGCTTCGCTGCCCGGTCGTATGGGCGCCTCCTGGTGCCGACTTCCTCTGCGTCGAGCCGCAAAGCCACGCCATCGGTTCGCCGAGCGAGGCTGCAGCGCGCGCGACCTCTCCGCTCACCCGGCTTCAGCCGGGCGAGACGCTCAGCGGCTGGATGCGGATCGCCGTGGAGGCGATCTGAGCCCTTATCTCCAGGTCGGCCCGACCCGGTAGGGCTGGTAGCCATAGGCGTTGGGCGGCAGGGTCGGCCGCATGAAGAGCTGATCACGCGCCGCATCCCAGTTCGGCACGCCACGCTGATGCGCGATCGCGGCCGCACGCTGCTTGGATTTCGACTGCGCAATGGCGACCTTGCTCTTTTGAGGCGCCTTCGCGAGCTTGCTCTTGGCACCGCCTGCCCTGGCAAATTGCGACAGCCCGTCCGAACTGGCACCATTCAGCGCAATACGCGTCTGGCCGGCACCGTGCTTCTTGACCAGCGCAAACAGCTTGGCGGCATGGGCAGGATGCAGCCGGATGCAGCCATGCGATGCCGGCCGGCCGAGTGCACCTACCGCTGTCGTGCCGTGGATGGCATAGCCACCACGGAAGAACACGGAATAGGGCATCGCCCCGCCATATTTGCGCGAGTACCAGCTCCGCTCCAGCCGCGTCGGGCTATAAACGCCGTTGGGCGAGCGGAATCCCTTGCGGCCGGATGAGATCGCCCAATTGTAGATCTCTCCGTCAGTGGTCGTCACCTGCATGCGCTGGGCAGCCAGGTCGACGCGGACCTGAACGCCGGCCTGGGCCGAAGCCAAGCCGGCAAGCGAAAGAAACAATACGGCGAGGACGCCGAGGACGCGACGCATCACACCACTCCTGAAGACGCAACCGTTGCAAGAATTCGGCGTTGTCGGATGCGATGCTCCGCCGCCTTTACTCTAGGAAACGCCCTTCAGCCCCCAGTTGTAAAGCAGAAAGCCGCAACTTGGTTTCCGCACGGCCGGCTTGACCTGCAGGCGCCCCTACAACATCGGCAGGGAACGGGGCTTTGGTCCACGTGGAAAAGCAGCGTCGATCCGCGCGATCTCGCTGTCGCTCAGGCGCAGCTTCAGCGCGCCGGCATTGTCCTCGACATGTTGGGCCCTGGCGGCCTTCGGGATCGCGAAGACCGGGGATTGGCGGGTCAGGAAGGCAAGCGCGACCTGACGCGGTGTTGCTCCATGCGTGATCGCGACATCGGTGAGCACGCGGCCGCCGGCACTTGCGGCTAAGGGAAAATCATCCTGACCAAATGGGCTGTAGGCGGTCACCGCAACGCCGTGACGCTCGCACCACGGGATGACCATATGCTCGATGGCACGTTCGCCGAGATGATAAAGGACCTGGTTGCAGGCGATGATGCCCTCGCCGGCAATCGCCAGCGCCTCGTCGAGATCATCGACGTCGAAATTGCTGACGCCCCAGGACAGAAGCTTGCCCTGGCGCTTCAGGTCCTCGAAGGCTGCGAAAGTCTCCTCCAGCGCGTATGAGCCGCGCCAATGCAGCAGGAAGCAGTCGAGCCTGTCGGTGCGCAGCCGCCTCAGCGATTCCTCGCAGGCCCTGCGCGTCCCCGCACGAGAGGCGTTGTACGGCAGCACCTTGGAAACGAGGAAGACCTCGTCTCGCCGCCCGGCGATGGCTTCTCCGACAATCTCCTCCGAGCGGCCGGAGCCATACATCTCTGCCGTGTCGAGATGGCGCAGGCCAAGGTCGAGCCCGCGACGCAAAGCCGCCACCGCGCCGGCCTGATCGGCGAGTTCGATGTTCCAGGTGCCCTGGCCGATGACGGGGAGCGACGGGCCATTTGCTCCGAATTGCCGGGCCTGCATCGCACTCTCCCCATCCGTGCCGGTGCTACACCGGTGGCGTACCGTTGGCCGAAAGCACTTCGCCGGCCAGATAGAGCGAGCCGCAGATCAGGATGCGCGGCGGCGCCCGCCAGGTCCGCACGGCGATCTCGCGCAACGCCTGCTCGACGGAACCTGCGACCTCGGCCTTCAACCCGGCGCCCCTCGCGAGAGCCGCAACCTCGTCGGCCGGGCGGGCGGCCAGTTGGTTGTGGATCGGCACGGCGAAGAGCGCGTGCGCGAGACCCTTGAAATGCCCGAGCGTCGCGGTTGCGTCCTTGGTCGAGAGCAATCCCGCGATCATGACGAGCGGAGCCGGGTTCTTCTCCTCCAGATCGGCCATCGCCTGCGCAAGAACGCGGCCGCCATCGGGATTATGGCCGCCATCGAGCCATAGCTCGGCGCCAGCAGGCACGAGTTCGGCGAGTTGGCCGCGCGCCAGCCTTTGCAGCCGTGCCGGCCATTCGGCATTGAGCATGCCCTGCTCGAAGGCGCGGGCCGGCAGGCCGCCATATCCGGCTGCGCGCAAGGCCGCTATGGCCGTACCGGCATTGACGTGCTGATGACGCCCGGTGAGGCGCGGCAACGGCAGATCGAGCAGGCCGTCGCCATCCTCGTAGACCAGCCGTCCACCCGCCTCGTGAATGTTGAAGTCCTGCGCGCCGATCAGAATTTTCGAGGCTCCCACGCGTTCGGCCGCGGCTTCGAGCACGGCCGTCGGCTCCGGTTCCTGTGGCGCGATCACGGCCGGGGCGCCGCGCTTGAAGATGCCGGCCTTCTCGCCCGCGATCTTGGTGACGGTATCGCCGAGATACTCGGCATGGTCCATCGAGACCGGCGTCACCACCGTGCAGGCGGGATGGGCGACGACATTCGTGGTGTCGAAGCGACCGCCGAGACCGACCTCGAGCAGCAGAACGTCGGCCTTGTGCTCGGAGAAGAGAAGCATGGCGGCCGAAGTGGTGATCTCGAAGAAGGTGATCTGGTCGCCGGCATTGGCCCGCTCGCAGCGCTCCAGTGCCTCGACCAGCACGGCCTCGTCGACGAAACGACCGCCGCCCGGCTGACCGAGCCGGATGCGCTCATGAAAGCGCACCAGATGCGGCGAAGTGTAGACATGGACGCTGAGACCCGCCGCCTCGAGAATCGCCCGCATGAAGGCGATGGTCGAACCCTTGCCATTGGTGCCGGCGACATGGATCACCGGCGGCAGGCGCTTGTGCGGATCGCCGAGCCGCTCCAGTAAGGTCAGGATGCGGCCGAGCGAGAGATCGATCAGCTTGGGATGCAGCGCCAGGAAGCGCGCCAGCAGCGTGTCGGAAGACCCCATGATGCGCTCGGCCTCCGGCCGTCCGTTATCCGTGTCAGGCCGCTTCGGGGACCGGCCCGACCGGTTGCTTGGCATCAGCTGCCGGCTCGGACTGCTTGGTCAGCAGGCGGCCCAGCCGCGCCAGCGTCGCCGGAATCTCATGGCGATGGACAACCATGTCGACCATGCCGTGATCCTTGAGATATTCGGCGCGCTGGAAGCCTTCGGGCAGCTTCTCGCGGATGGTCTGCTCAATGACGCGCGGACCCGCGAAACCGATCAGGGCGCCCGGCTCGGCGATGTGGACGTCGCCCAGCATCGCGTAGGACGCCGTGACGCCGCCGGTGGTCGGGTTGGTCAGAACCACGAAATAGGGCAGCCCAGCCGCGCGCAGACGCCTGATCGCGACCGTCGTTCGCGGAAGCTGCATCAGCGAGAGGATGCCCTCCTGCATGCGCGCACCGCCTGAGGCGGCGAACACGACATAGGGGGTCTTCTTCTCGAGCGCGGTCTCGGCGCCCTTGATGAAGGCTTCGCCCGCCGCCATGCCGAGCGAGCCGCCCATGAAGTGGAAGTCCTGCACGGCAATCGTCAGGGGCAGGCCCTGGACGCGGCCGAAGCCGACCTTGAACGCATCGGCCGCGCCGGTCTTGGCGCGCGCGTCCTTGAGGCGGTCGACATAGCGCTTCTCGTCACGGAACTTCAGCGGATCGACCGCGACCTCCGGCAGCGGGACATCGACCCATTTGCCCTCGTCGAAAGTCAGGCGCAGCCGATCCTGCGCGGTGACGCGCATATGATGGTCGGAGCCCGGAATGACGAAGCCATTGGCCTCGACGTCCTTGTGGAAGACCATCTGCCCGGAATCAGGGCACTTGATCCAGAGGTTCTCGGGGCTCTCGCGCTTGAAGAGGGTCTTGATGCGCGGGCGAACGACTTCGGAAATCCAGTTCATCGGATCATCCTTGAAACGTGTGACTGGAGCGGCCGGGTCAGGCCGCCTTGGAGACCGTGCGGATGCCGGCAGCCAGTTCCGCAACCAGCGAGGTGACCGCCGAAACCGTCTTGTCCGTGGCCTTGCCGTCCGCATCCAGCGAGAGGCGAACCCGCTCGACGAGCGCGGAGCCGACGACGACCCCGTCGGCGCCCTTCGCGATGGCTGCGGCATCGGCCGCCGTTTTCACGCCAAAGCCGACAGCGACCGGCAGATCGGTGTGGCGCTTGATCCGGGCCACCGCATCGCCGACCGCGTTGTAGCTCACGATCGCGCCACCGGTTACGCCCGTCATCGAGACATAATAGACGAAGCCAGAGGTGTTGCTGAGCACCTTCGGCAGGCGCTTGTCGTCGGTCGTCGGCGTGGCCAGACGGATGAAGCTGATACCGGCCTCAAGAGCCGGCAGGCAGAGCTCCACATCCTCTTCCGGCGGCAGATCGACAACGATGAGCCCGTCGACGCCGATCCGACGCGCATCCTGCAGGAAGCGCTCGACGCCATAGGCCCAGATCGGATTGTAGTATCCCATCAGCACGATCGGCGTGTCATGGCCGGCCTTGCGGAAGGACTCGACCATGGCCAGCGTCTTCTTCAGCGTCTGCCCCGCCTTCAAGGCCCGCTGGCCCGCGAGCTGGATCGGGACGCCGTCGGCCATCGGATCGGTGAAGGGCACGCCGAGCTCGATCACATCCGCGCCTGCCTCAGGCAGGGCATTGAGGATCGCGCTTGCGGTCTCGAAATCCGGGTCGCCAGCGGTGACGAAGGTCACCAGCGCTGCCCGACCTTGGGCAGCGCAAGCGGCGAAGCGGGACTGGATGCGGGTCTGGCCGGTCTCTGTCATGAGCGTGCGGTTAGCATGAAGGGGGCGGGCTGGCGAGGGCTCAGGGCGCGATGCGCCAAACCGTACGCAGCGAACTCGTCACCGTGATCTCGCCGGGTTCGACCGAAATCGGTGCAGCACCAGCCGCCATGCGGAAGGCACGAACATCGCCCGCGGCGCGGCCTGGGATTTCGGCTTCAGCCTCGACGATCGAGACCAGCTCGCCGACCTTGACGCCGAGTGCCGTGGCATGGAGTTCGGCCCGCGCACGCGCCGCCTCCGCCGCCTTCAGGCGCGCGGCATCCTTGGCCCTGCTCTCGTCCGCCAGCCCGAAGCTTATGCCGGACATCTCGTTCGCGCCGGCCTTTGCCAGCGCGTCGATCAGCGGACCGGCCTTGGCGAGATCGCGCACGGTGACGGTCAAGCCGGTGCGGGCCTCGTAGCCGTCGATCGTGGCGGCGCGCGGCGGCTTCGGACCGGGAGACATGGAAGGCTGCGTCATGCGCGGCATCAGCGAGACCTGCGAGGTCATCAGATCGGCTGGGGCGATGCCCGCCGCCTTGACGGCTTCGACCAGCCTGGCCAGCGCCGGCGTGTTCTGGGCGAGAGCCTCGGCGGCCGTCTTGCCCTCGCTGACAATGCCGGCCTGCAGGATCGCGATATCGGGCCTGACCCTGACCTCGCCCTCGGTCCGGATGACGATTCCCTCGGCGGGAGCCACCGTGTTCGCGGTCTGGGCCATGACGGGGCCAGACAGAACCAGCATGGCGGCGAGCAGAATCGTCTTCTTCATCGTTTTATCCTCAGGCTATCGGACGGGGCCGGCATCACCGTCCCGCCAGAATCTCCGCCACTTGCGGAATATCCTTGTCGCCACGACCGGAAAGATTGACCACCATCAGGTGGTCCTTCGGCTTTTGCGGCGCAAGCTCGGCTACACGAGCAAGCGCATGTGCCGATTCCAAGGCAGGAATGATGCCTTCGAGCTTGGAGATGAGCTGGAAGGCCTCCAGCGCCTCCTCGTCAGTGGCGGACAGATATTTGACCCGGCCGACATCGTTGAGCCAGGAATGCTCAGGGCCGATGCCGGGATAGTCGAGACCGGCCGAGATCGAGTGCGCATCCTTGATCTGCCCGTCATCATCCATCAGCAGATAGGTGCGGTTGCCATGCAGCACGCCGGGACGCCCGCCCGTCAGCGAGGCGGCATGCAGGCCGCTCGGGATGCCGTGCCCGGCCGCCTCGACGCCATAGATTTCGACCGTGGGATCGTCGAGGAAGGGGTGGAACAGCCCCATGGCGTTCGAGCCGCCGCCGATGCAGGCGATCAGCGAATCCGGCAGGCGCCCCTCGAGCTCCTGCATCTGCTCGCGCGTTTCCCTGCCGATGATCGACTGGAAGTCGCGGACCATGGCGGGATAGGGATGCGGGCCGGCCACCGTGCCGATGCAGTAGAAGGTCGTCGCGACATTGGTCACCCAGTCGCGCAGGGCCTCGTTCATCGCGTCCTTGAGCGTCTTGGTTCCGGATTCGACCGGCACCACGGTGGCGCCCAGCATCTGCATGCGAAAGACGTTCGGCGCCTGACGGGCGACGTCGACCGCGCCCATATAGACGATGCATTCGAGGCCGTAGCGCGCGCAAAGCGTTGCGGTGGCGACGCCGTGCTGACCGGCGCCGGTCTCGGCGATGATGCGCTTCTTGCCCATGCGCCGCGCCAGCAGGATCTGGCCGAGCACATTATTGACCTTATGCGAGCCGGTGTGATTCAGCTCTTCACGCTTGAGATAGATCTTTGCGCCCCCGAAATGATCCGTCAGGCGCTCGGCCAGATAGAGCGGCGACGGCCGGCCGACATAGTGCTTGAGGCCACCAGCCATCTCGGCGTGATAGGCCGGATCGGCCTTGGCGGCATCATAGGCCTGTTCCAGTTCCAGGATCAGGGGCATCAACGTTTCGGCAACGAAACGACCACCGAACATGCCGAACCGGCCGTTCTCGTCGGGCCCGGAACGATAAGTATTCGGATTGCGGGGCGCGTTCATGTCGGGCCTGCCTTCTTCAAATCCTGCGCCGCCTGACGTGCGGCGGCGATGAAATCCCTGATCCGGCGGATATCCTTGACGCCGGGCGCGCTTTCGACGCCGGACGACACATCTACCCCGGCAGGCCGGGCAATGCGGATGGCATCGGCAACATTCGCCGGATCGAGGCCGCCCGATAGCATGAAGCGCAAAGCCGGGTCGAGGCCGGAGAGGATCGTCCAGTCGAAGGGCCGGCCGTGGCCACCGGGATAGGCCGCATCCTTCGGCGGCTTGGCATCGAGCAGGATGCGGTCCGTCACCGCGACATAAGAGGACATGGCGGCAAGATCGGACGGAGCAGCGACACCCAGCGCCTTCATCACGCGAAGACCGGTCGCGGCCTTGAGCGCCAGCGCCTGCTCCGGCGTCTCGCGGCCATGCAGCTGAAGCCAGTCCGGCCTGAGCGCGTCCACGAGTTCCCTTGCCCGCGCCACATCGAAATCCACGATCAGGGCCACGATCTCGGCGCGGCCGCGCGCCATCTCGGCGAGCGCCATCGCGCGAGCCATATCGATGAAGCGCGGACTCTTCGGGTGGAAGACCAGCCCGACCATGTCGGCGCCGGCGGCGAGCGCCGCCGCCATCGTCTCACGCGTGGAGAGACCGCAAATCTTGACGGTGAAGGCATCGGAGCTTTGCGACATTCCCCGGCAATAGGACATCTGCCGCGGGCCCGGCAACCTCCATGTCCCCGTGCGCCATGCCCTCTTGCGGCGCGCCCCACTTGCGACATGATCACGAGCGAAGCCAA
The DNA here is from genome assembly GCF_056406775.1 of Allobosea sp. P1_A7. Classification (NCBI taxonomy): domain Bacteria; kingdom Pseudomonadati; phylum Pseudomonadota; class Alphaproteobacteria; order Hyphomicrobiales; family Alloboseaceae; genus Allobosea; species Allobosea sp. P1_A7. The sequence goes on along the minus strand of NZ_JBFTZN010000003.1, from coordinate 23,841 downwards.
GCGCGTCGCGGGGGCGACGGCAAAGCGGTCAGGATTGGTCCGGCATGGGGCGGCGCGGTTTCATGGCTCTGGCGGGCCTGCTGGCGATCTTCGGTATCGCCGCGTCGGTCTTCTACGTCCTGAACCAACCCCGGACGCTCAGACTCGCCGTCGGCCCGCTCGGATCGGAGGATGCGCGCATGGCCGCAGGCTTCGTACAGGGGCTCAGCCGCGAAAAATCCTCGATCCGGCTTCGCCTGATCCTCACGGAGGGCTCCGAGGAGAGCGCCAAGCGCGTCGACAGCGGCCAGGCCGATCTCGCCATCATCCGTCCCGATATCGCGCTGCCGGAGAATGCCGACACCGCCCTGATCACCCGCCGCACCTTCCCCTTCCTGATCACCAACAAGGAAACCGCAATCGGGCGTATCGCCGATCTGCGCGGGCGCAGGATCGGCGTGGTGCGTAATCCGGCAGGCAATATCGCGCTGCTCAAGCGCGTGCTGGCGCAATACGAGGTCAAGCCGGAGGAGGTCGAGATCGTCGGGCTGAACTCCGAAGAGATCGCACCCGCCGCGCGCGAACGCAGGATCGATGCGTTCTTTTCGATCAACGCCGTCGGTTCGCGCATTAACAATGACGGCCTGAGCAAGCTCAAATTGGCCTGGGGCGACGACCCGGTCCTCATTCCGATCAGCGCGGCGGATGCGATCACCGCGCGGCACAGATCGATCGAAACCGGAGAGATCGTGCGCGGCGCGCTCGGCGGAGACCCGCCGCGCCCCTCCGAGAGCCTGACGACGATCTCCGTGACCTCACGGCTGGTTGCGGCCCAAAGCCTCGACGACGCCGTCGTCGGGGATCTCGTCAAGGACCTGCTGGCCCTCAGGCTGACGCTKGCGGCTGAGCTCCCGTCGATCCAGGGACTGGAGACACCCTCGACCGACAAGGACACACCGCTGCCGGTTCACCCCGGCGCGGCAGCCTTCATCGACGGCGAGCAGGAAACCTTCTTCGAGCGCTATGGCGACTGGTTCTATCTGGGCGTGATGGCGCTTTCGCTGCTAGGCACCGGTTTCGCCGGCCTGCTCAGCCATGACAGCACGCTCCGCCGACGCAAAGCCATGGCGGGGCTAGACCGGCTCGTCGCGATGCTCTCCGCCATCCGCTCCGAACAGGACGAGACCGCCCTCCAGAATTTCGAACGCACGGCCGATGCGATCCTGGCCGAGGTGCTCTCGAATTTTTCGAGCGGCGATGTCGACGCCAGCGGCCTCGCCGCATACCGGCTCGCCATGGATCAGGTCGGGCGCGCCGTAGCCGAGCGCAGGCAGACCCTTCTCGACGCCGAGGGCACGCCGGCCGCGTGATCCGGCAGCTTCCAGCCCCACCACTTGGGGCAAGCTGGAGCATGGCAGCTTGCTTTTATTTCGGTAATTTCCTAAATAACAAAGATGAACACGATCTTCAAAGCGCTCTCCGACCCGACACGCCGTGAAATCCTGCGGCTGCTGCGCGAACGGGACATGACGGCCGGAGAGATCGCGGCCCGTTTCAACCTCGCCAAACCTACCTTGTCCGGCCATTTCGCCGTCTTGCGCGAGGCGGACCTGGTCCAGAGCGACAAGCTCGGCACCACCATCACCTACCGCCTGAACCTGTCCGTGCTCGAAGAGGCAATGTGTCTGTTCCTCGACCATTTCGGGCTCGCTCTCGAACCGAGGCCTCGCGCGGCCAAACCAAAGGACGCTCAATCATGATCCGCTCCACCATGACCCTGAGTCTTGCCGTCCTCGGCAGCATGCTCGTCGCTTCGACCTTTGCGTTGATGCACGTGTCGCCCGATGCCCGGATCGCCATTCATTTCGGGATCGACGGCCAGCCAGACGGCTTCGCCGGGCCCTGGGTGGCGTTCCTCAGCCTGCCCGTCATCGCGGGGTTCGTCACGGCACTGTTCACGCTGCTGCCGCGCATGGAGCCCCGCGCCGGCAATCTTGCCCGCTCCGGCAAGGCCTACACCGCAACATGGAGCGCCGTTATGCTCATGCTCGCGGCGTGCCACGCGCTTCTGATTGCGCACGCATTTGGGTATGCGGCCGATGTTCCACGCCTGGTGACCGCGATGCTCGGCCTCTTCCTGGTCGTCACCGGCAATGCCGCCGCCAAGACGCGCTCGATGCTGCTATTTGGCGTCAGGACGCCATGGACGCTTTCGGACGAGCGGGTCTGGCAGAGGACCCACAGGCTCTACGGCTGGGGCTCCGTCTGCCTCGGCCTTGCCCTCTTCGGCCTCGCGCTTGGCGCGGCGGCACCTCTCGTCCTGGCCACGGCCACGCTGCTCGGGCTTGCCGCCCTGATGGCCGCAACCTTCAGCTATTCCTATTGGGTCTGGCGGCAATTGCAGACCACCGCCCGCTGAGATTCATGCGCCAGCGCTGCCCCTGTTGCCGGGCAGCTGTCGATCAAGGTTGCCCAAACGCCCTCTAGCGTTTATGTGCAGCGCAACGAATTCCAGAATCCCATACGAAAGTGAACTGCGCCGGCCGGGCTTTCCGCGCCGGCTCGCGGTCCTGAAAAGGTACCCCACGCATGTCCATGCGCAATATCGCCATCATCGCCCACGTCGATCATGGCAAGACGACTCTGGTCGACAAGCTGCTCCAGCAGTCGGGTACCTATCGCGAAAACCAGCGCGTGATCGAGCGCGTGATGGATTCCAACGAGCTCGAGAAAGAGCGCGGCATCACCATCCTGGCCAAGGCCACTTCCGTGGTCTGGAAGGATACGCGCATCAACATCGTCGACACTCCGGGCCACGCCGATTTCGGCGGCGAGGTCGAGCGCATCCTGAACATGGTCGACTCCGCCATCGTGCTGGTCGACGCGGCCGAAGGCCCGATGCCCCAGACCAAGTTCGTCGTCTCCAAGGCACTGAAGCTTGGCCTGCGCCCGATCGTGGCGATCAACAAGGTCGACAAGCCCGACGCTCGCGTCCAGGAAGTCATCAACGAGGTCTTCGATCTCTTCGCCGCGCTCGACGCCAATGACGAGCAGCTCGATTTCCCGATCCTCTACGGTTCGGGCAAGCAGGGCTGGATGGCGCATGATCCGGCCGGTCCGCAGGACCAGGGCCTTGCCCCGATGTACGACCTGATCCTCAGCCATGTGCCCGAGCCGCGCATCGAGGAAGGCCCGTTCCGGATGCTCGGGACGCTGCTCGAGGCCAACCCCTATCTCGGCCGCATCATCACCGGCCGCGTCGTCTCCGGCACGGCCAAGCCGAACCAGACCATCAAGGTGCTGTCGGGCGACGGTACCGTCGTCGAGACCGGCCGTATCAGCAAGATCCTGGCCTTCCGCGGGCTCGAGCGCACACCAATCGAAGAAGCCATTCCCGGCGACATCGTCTCGATCGCCGGCCTGGTGAAGGGTTCGGTCGCCGACACCTTCTGCGACCCGTCGGTCGAGACCGCGATCAAGGCGCAGCCGATCGATCCGCCGACCGTGTCGATGACCTTCATGGTCAACGATTCCCCGCTGGCCGGCACCGAGGGCGACAAGGTCACCACCCGCGTCATCCGCGACCGGCTCCTGAAGGAGGCCGAGGGCAATGTCGCGCTCAAGGTCGAGGAAGCCGCCGACAAGGACAGCTACATCGTCTCCGGCCGCGGCGAATTGCAGCTTGCCATCCTGATCGAGCAGATGCGGCGCGAGGGCTTCGAGCTCGGCGTCTCGCGCCCCCGCGTCGTGCTGAAGCGCGGCGAGGACGGCCAGCTGCTCGAGCCGATCGAAGAGGTCGTGATCGACGTCGACGAGGAGCATTCCGGCGTCGTCGTGCAGAAGATGTCGGAGCGCAAGGCCGATATGCTTGAGATGCGGCCTTCGGGCGGCAATCGCCTGCGTCTGGTCTTCCACGCTCCGACCCGCGGCCTGATCGGCTACCAGGGCGAGCTGCTCACCGACACGCGCGGCACGGCCATCATGAACCGGTTGTTTCATGCCTACCTGCCCTACAAGGGCGAGATCGGCGGGCGCCGCAACGGCGTGCTGATCGCGATGGAAACCGGCGAGGCCGTGGCCTATGCACTGTGGAACCTCGAGGATCGCGGCCCGATGATGATCGAGCCCGGCTGGAAGGTCTATCAGGGCATGATCGTCGGCGAACACACCCGCGAGAACGATCTCGAGGTGAACGTGCTCAAGGGCAAGAAGCTCACCAACATCCGCACCACCTCGAAGGACGAGGCCGTGCGCCTGACGCCGCCGATCCGGATGACGCTGGAGCGTTCGCTCGCCTGGATCGACGACGACGAGCTGGTCGAAGTGACGCCGAAGTCGATCCGCCTGCGCAAGGGCGTGCTCGACCCCAACGAGCGCAAGCGCTCGCAGAAGCAGAAGGAAGCGGTGGCGTAACGGCTACTGCAGGATGGCCGGGCCCCTCGCCCGGCCATTTTTCGTTGTGAACGACCTGGCATCTGCGGGCTTCTGCGAACCTGCGCCTCGCGCAGCCCGCGAATGACGATAGCGGCGATTGCCACGTCGCCTTGGCTCTGATCCTCTGCCGCACTCTCTGGGAGGATCACATCATGCTTACCCGCAATCTCGGCCGTACCGGCCTGCGCGTTTCGCTCGTCGGCCTCGGCTGCAACAATTTCGGCGGCCGGATCGATCTCGAGGCGGCCCGCAAGGTCGTCGACAAGGCGATCGAGTGCGGCATCACCCTGTTCGACACCGCCGACATCTATGGCGCGCGCGGCGGCTCGGAGACGGCTCTCGGCGAACTCCTGGGCGCACGCCGCAAGGACATCGTGCTGGCGACCAAGTTCGGCATGGACATGGATGCCGAGGGCATCAAGAAGGGCGGCTCGCGGCGCTATATCGTGGAGGCCGTAGAGGCTTCGCTGAAGCGGCTGAAGACGGACTGGATCGACCTCTACCAGATCCACCGGCCGGACCCGCTGACCCCCATCGAGGAAACGCTGCGCACGCTCGAGGACCTGATCCGCCAGGGCAAGGTGCGCTATATCGGCTGCTCGAACCTGCCGAGCTGGCAGGTCGCCGATGCCTACTGGACGGCGCGCAACCATGGCATCGAGGGCTTTGCCTCCTGCCAGGACGAGTACAGCCTGTTGGTGCGCGGCGCGGAAAAGGAGCTGATTCCGGCTGCCCGCCATTTTGGCATGGGGCTCCTGCCGTATTTCCCGCTCGCGAACGGCATGCTCACCGGCAAATACAAGCGCAATCAGCCGATGCCGGACGGCGCGCGCATGACGCGTGAGGCCCAGCGCGCCAACGAGGTCCTGACCGAGACGAACTGGCAGAAGACCGAGAAGCTTTCCGCCTTCTGCGAGAAGCACGGCAAGACGATGGTCGAGCTGGCCTTCTCCTGGCTGGCGGCTCAGCCCGTCGTTTCCAGCGTCATCGCGGGCGCCACCAGGCCCGAGCAGATCGAAGCCAATGTGAAGGCCGCGAGCTGGACGCTCAATGCCGATGAACTGGCTGAGATCGACGCGATCACCGCGTAAGCCGGCGGGGCCCCTGAGCCCAGATAGGGTCCGTCATGGCCAAGTCCGCTCCGACCATGCGCGCCCCTCGGCAATCGAGGCTCGTGTTCAGGAGCCTGATGCTCGCCGCAGCGGCGAGCATCAGGCTCCGACCCAGTCAAAGGAAACTCGCGATCTCCTCCAGCGGCTTCTTGCCGATCGCCGGAACGAGGCAGTCATCGGCGGGATAGCCGACGACGAGCAGGATCAACGCCTTCTCATTGTCCGGCCGCCCGCAGATCTCGTTCAGGAAATTCATCGGCGCCGGCGTATGGGTCAGGGTCGCGAGCCCGGCATCGTGCAGCGCCGCAATCAGGAAGCCGGTCGCGATGCCGACCGATTCCGGTACGTAATAGTGCTTCACCTTGCGGCCCTGCGCATCATAACCCCAGCGTTGCGCAAAGATTGCGATCAGCCAGGGTGCCTCTTCGAGGAAGGGCTTGCTGTCGTCGGTGCCGAGATGGGCAAGCGCACCGAGCCATTCCTCGCCGGCCCGACCGGCATAGAAGGCACGCTCCTCCTCTTCCGCCCCCTCTCGGATCAGCTTCTTGCGCTCCGGATCGGAGATGCAGASGAAGGTCCAGGGCTGCTGGTTCGCACCGGACGGAGCGGTTCCGGCGGCCCGAACCGCCGTCTCGATCAGTTCGCGCGCAACCGGCCTCTGCGAATAGTCACGCACCGTGCGGCGCTTGCGCATGCGGGCAAGGAAGGCCTCGGCGCGCCCCTGCATCTGATCCTCGGGAACCCCCTCGAAAACCAGAGGCATGGTGACGTAGGGACTCATGACGTTTCGCTCCTGACGTGTTTTGGCGCAGCTTGCTGCGAATCGCGCCCCGGATGCAATGGACCCGGCCGCGCCGCCCGCATAAGGTCCGCGCCATGAGCACGACCGCACCAGACCTCAAGCCCGGCGACCATCTCTTTCTCGTCGACGGCTCGAACTTCATCTTCCGCGCCTATTTCCAGTCGATCAATCAGGACCGGAAGTATCTTTCGCGCTCGGATGGACTGCCCTCCGGCGCAGTGAGGCTGTTTGCGACCAAGCTCTTCCAGTTCGTGCGCGAGGGCGTGCTCGGCGTGAAGCCGACCCACCTCGCCATCGTCTTCGACAAGACGGAGAACTCGTTCCGCAAGGCTCTCTACCCGGCCTATAAGGGCAATCGCTCCGAGCCCCCGGCCGACCTGATTCCGCAGTTCCCGCTGATGCGAGAGGCGGTCCGTGCCTTCGGCCTGATCCCGGTCGAGCAGGATGTCTACGAGGCCGACGACCTGATCGCGACCTATGCCAGGCAGGCGCGCGAGGCTGGGGCCGACGTGCTGATCGTCTCGGCCGACAAGGACCTGATGCAACTCGTGCGGCCGGGCGTCGCCATGTACGACCCTGCCTCCGGCGACGCATCGAAGGGCAAGGGCTTTCGTGCCGAGCGCAAGATCGGCGAGCCCGAGGTGGTCGAGTATTTTGGCGTGACGCCCGACAAGGTCGTCGACGTGCAGGCGCTTGCCGGCGATGCCACCGACAATGTGCCTGGCGCGCCCGGGATCGGCATCAAGACCGCTGCCCAGCTCATCGGCGAGTTCGGCGATCTGGAGACGCTGCTGGCGCGCGCCGGCGAGATCAAGCAGCCGAAGCGCCGGGAGACGCTGACCAATGCCGAGGTGGTCGAGAAGGTCCGGATCTCGCACAAGCTCGTCACCCTGGTCGACGATGTCGCGGTCGAGACACCGCTTGCCGACCTGACACTGAACCAGCCCGATCCGGCCAGGCTGGTCGCCTTCCTCAAGGCGATGGAGTTCACCACCATCACCAAGCGCGTTGCCGAGGCCTACGAGGTCGATGTCGCGGCAGTCGACCCCGACCCGGCGCTCGCACCCGGCGGATCGCGTGCAGCCGAGCTCAAGGCGCTCTATGCCGGCACGGACGGACCGGCCGGTGACGCGATCGCCGCCACGACCAACGGAACGGTCGCGGCTCCAGGCTCGGCGCAAGCGCCCATCGCGGCAGCCTCCGCGACAGATGGCTGGATGAAGCCGGCCGATCTCGTGGCACAGCGGCGCGACGAGGTCGCGAAGCTGCCGATCGACCGCTCGACCTATGAATGCGTGCGCACGCTCGCCGATCTCCAGCGCTGGATCGCGTGGTCCTATGAGGCCGGCCAGGTCGCGCTCGACACCGAGACGAACTCGCTTGATGCAATGCAGGCCGATCTCATCGGCATCTCGCTCGCCGTCGCGCCAGGCCGCGCCTGCTATATCCCGTTGCAGCATCGTGGCGGCACCGACCTGTTCGGCGGTGGTATGCTGGAGGGCCAGATTCCCGTCGCCGACGCAGTCGCGGCGCTGAAACCGCTGCTTGCCGATAGCGGCGTGCTGAAGATCGGCCAGAACCTGAAATACGACCTGCTCGTCCTGCAGCGTCACGGACTCGMCGTGTCCCCGATCGAGGACACGATGCTGATCTCCTATGCGCTCGATGCCGGCAATAACAGCCACGGCATGGACAAGCTCTCGGAGCTGCATCTTGGCCACGAGACCATCCCCTATTCGCAGGTCGCGGGCACCGGCAAGGCACAGGTGACCTTCGACAAGGTCGATCTGGAAAAGGCGACCGCCTATGCGGCGGAGGATGCCGACGTCACCTTGCGGCTCTGGCGCGCGCTCCGGCCCCGCCTGACAGCCGAAAGCAAGACCACCGTCTATGAGACGCTCGAGCGGCCCCTGGTTGCCGTTCTCGCGCGCATGGAAAGCCGCGGCATCGCCATCGACCGGCAGATCCTGTCGCGGCTCTCGGGCGACTTCGCGCAGGGGCTCGCGCGGCTCGAGGATGAGATCTACGAGATCGCCGGCGAGAAGTTCACGATCGGCAGTCCCAAGCAGCTCGGTGACATCCTGTTCGGCAAGATGGGACTCGCTGGCGCCAAGAAGACCGCGACCGGACAATGGGCGACCGGCGCCGGCGTGCTCGAAGATCTCGCAGAGCAGGGCCACCCGCTGCCGTCGAAGATCCTGGAATGGCGCCAGCTCGCCAAGCTGAAATCGACCTATACCGATTCACTGCCGGCCTACGTGAACCCGGCGACCAACCGGGTGCACACGTCCTATGCTCTGGCCGCGACGACGACGGGGCGGCTCTCCTCCTCTGAGCCCAATCTCCAGAACATCCCGATCCGCACCGAAGCGGGTCGCAAGATCCGCACGGCCTTCATTCCGGAGAAGGGTCACAAACTGATCTCGGCCGACTACAGCCAGATCGAGCTGCGCCTTCTCGCCCATATCGCGGACATACCGCAGCTCCGGCAGGCCTTTGCCGACGGCATCGACATCCACGCCATGACTGCGTCGGAAATGTTTGGCGTGCCGGTCGCGGGCATGCCGAGCGAGGTGCGCAGGCGCGCCAAGGCGATCAATTTCGGCATCATCTATGGCATCTCGGCCTTCGGCCTCGCCAATCAGCTCGGCATCGGGCGCGAGGAAGCGGGCGCCTATATCCGCAAGTATTTCGAGCGCTTCCCCGGCATCCGCGACTATATGGATCAGACCAAGACGGCGGTCAGGGCGAACGGTCATGTCACCACGATCTTCGGCCGCGTCTGCCATTTCCCGGCCGTCGCCTCGAAGAACCCGTCCGAGCGCGCCTTTGTCGAGCGTCAGGCGATCAACGCACCGATCCAGGGCTCGGCGGCCGACATCATCCGCCGTGCCATGATCCGGATGGAAGGAGCCCTGACTGAGGCCAGGCTCGATGCCCGCATGCTGCTGCAGGTGCATGACGAACTCGTTTTCGAAGTGCCAGACGCGCAGGTCGAGGCAACCTTGCCGGTGATCACCAAGGTGATGGTTGAGGCGCCGCACCCGGCGGTACAGCTGCGAGTGCCGCTCCAGGTCGATGCGCGCGCGGCCGGCAATTGGGACGAGGCGCACTGACCGCGAGCCAGACCGGGCGGGAACCAGAGCGGCCGCACTGACGTTATYGTTCCGTCGTGCCTCGGCGCGCGCGGGGGTAACGCATCATGCTCAACACGTCGGCCTGGAGGCCTTTTCCGCGCTATATGGTGGAGCCTGAGGTCGTTGAGGAGGAGAGCGGCAGCACCGTCACGCCTTACGAGCATGACCTGATCCTGCGTTATGCCATCGTCGGCATTTTCGTGATCCTGGCCACTGCGGCACTCTCCATCACCAAGGTCATTGCCCTGCCTGTCACCGCGGGGGTGATCTTCGGCCTCGTGCTCGGCCCGGTCGTCGACTGGCTGGTGCGCCATGGCGTGCCGCAGCTCCTGGCTGCCTTTATCGTGGTCCTTGTCGGCGTGTTGCTCCTGATCGGTTCCCTGACGGTGCTGGCAGTGCCGATCGCGACCTGGAGCGATCAGTTCCCGGCCATGCTGGCCGCGCTGCGCTCGAAACTGGCCGGCGTCCTTATCTTCATGGACGAATTCAAGAAGATGGCAGCCAGCCTCTCTGGCAAGAGCGGCGTGGAACTGAACGTCTCGCAAGGCAATCCGCTTTTCGATATCGCGCTCGGCTCCTCCACTGCCGCCGGCGGGCTGCTGATCTTCGTGGCGACAGTGTATTTCTGGCTGGCGACCCGCCGGATTTTCAAGGCGCGCGTCCTCAGGCTCTGCCTCGGCCATGGCGCACGCCGGTCCGCCGGATCCTTCTTCGAGGAGATCGAAGTGCGGGTCGCCCGCTATTTCGGCCTCGTCACGCTGATCAATCTCGGCATGGGCCTGGCCTCGATGGCGATCGCCTGGCTCGCTGGACTCCCCTTTCCGGTGTTCTGGGGTGCGCTCGCCTTCCTCCTCAACTATCTCGCCTTCATTGGCCCGATCATCGTCACAGTGATGCTGTTTGCCGGCGCCCTGCTCGATGCGCCTTCGCTCCTCAGCGCGGCCTGGCCGGCAGCCACCTATTTCGTACTCCACCTTCTCGAGGGGAACGCGATCACCCCCGTCTTCGTTGGCCGCACGCTGACGGTGTCGCCCTTCCTGGTCTTCATCGGCTTCATCTTCTGGCTCTGGCTCTGGGGGCCGGCGGGCGCAGTGCTCTCGACTCCGATCCTCCTCGTTGCCATGGTGGCGCAAGAGGCGTTCGCGCGGTATCGCAAGACGCAGCTTGACGACGCTGGCGAGGAGACCAAACCGGCTTAACGGCCGGGCTGATCACCGTGCAGTTCGCGGAACCGGAGCGAGGATGGCGCGTTGCCACCATGACGCGTCGATTTCTCGACGGAACCGGTTTTCCAGACATAGGGAACGACAGACATGGCCAAGACCGCCACTTCCGCGAAGCGTCAGGCGGAGACCTCCGTCAAGAGCGCCGGGGATGAGATCGCAGCCGGCGCCGACGACATCGCCAAGCGCGCGGCTACAGCCGGGCGCCGCGTTCGCGGCGAAGCCGAGAATGTCGAGGAGAGCCTGTCGCGCAGCGCCGAGGATCTCGCGGCGACCGTGAGCGAAAAGCTCAGGGCCGTCGGGGTCGATACCGACAAGATGGTCGACGTCGCCAAGGAGCAGGCGACCGAATTGCAGCGCCTGATCGTCGCAGAAATCCAGGAACGCCCGTTGCGCGCGCTTGGCGTGGCCGCAGCGGTCGGTCTGTTCGTCGGCTTCCTTTCGGCACGCTGAGATCATGATCGGGGGGCTGGGAGCACTGCTGGCGTCGGAAATCCGCGGCAGGGTGAAGCGCAATATCGTCGTCTACAGCCTGTACGGGTTGGCGGTCCTGCTGATGATCTGCGCCGTCGGCTTCGCGCTCGGCGCCCTGCATGCGGTACTGGAGCTGCATTACGGCAAGGTGCAGGCGAGCCTGATCATTGCCGGCGGGCTGGTTATTGCCGGTCTGCTGGTCTTCGCGATCGCGGCTTTCATCAACAGCCGTCGCCGGCCGCCCCCGCCCTTCGCTGCAACCGCCCTGGCTGCCGCTCCGGTCGCGGCCTCGTTGCTGAGCTCTCGCAAGAAGTGGAGCACCGTTCTCGTCGGCGGCGTGGTGATCCTGGGCGCGATCCTTGGACGTCAGCTTTTCAAGGGGGACGATGGCGCCGAGGGAGAGAGCTGAGAACCTCGCTCCGGAGCCCCGTCGCGGCGCCCTCGTAGGCGTAGCGCGGCCCTGAGGATGGACGAATCCTGTCTTTTTACATAGGGATTGTGACTTCGGTCGGCTATCACGGTRCCCATGTCCGCCCAAGCAAGGCCGCAAGGCCCGATCTTTCTATCGCCATTGCCGACGCTGGCCCGGCGGCTGCGCTCCGCGACCACGACCATTGCTGCTATCACCGTCGTCGGGGTTGCGATCATCCTGGCGGCCTGGATCAATTCGCAAGCGATCGAAACATCGCGCGAGGTGGCTCATTCGGTCGAGATTCGCGAACAGGCCGAACGCCTGCTCGGGCACATGCGGGATGCTGAAACCGGGCAGCGCGGCTATCTGCTGACGGGTACGACACCCTATCTTGCCCCCTATACGTCTGGCCGTGCGGCCGCTCCGTCCGACCTTGAGGCGCTCGAGCGCCTCGTCTCCGACGATAAGCAGCAGAGCGAGCGAGTGGCCCTGGTGCGCGCCCAGATGGCCCGCAAATTCGAGGAACTCGAGGCAGCGATAGCGCTTGCTCGCGAAGGCCGGCAGGCTGAGGCGCTGGCGCAGATCCGCGATGGGCACGGCATTGCGGCGATGGACGAACTGCGCGGGACAATCCAACAGATCCAGCTCGCCGAGAATATCAAGCTGGTCGCCTTAAGTAGCCGTGAGGAGCGCCGCCGGCTCTGGGCCAGCATCGGAATCGTGGTGGCGCTGGCAGGGCTCGCATTCGCGGCATGGCTGCAGGTCCGTACGCGCCAGCGCCGCTCTGCAGCGCTCGCGATGACCAATGCAGAACTCGAACAGATCGTCAGTGAGCGCACGCAGCAGCTCGATGCGGAGCGATTGCGCATCGAGGCGCTTCTGCGTGACGTCAACCACCGCGTCGGCAACAACCTCGCCATGGTTTCCGCGCTGCTCAATGTTCAGAGCCGGCAGACGCGCGAGCCAGCGGTGAAGACGGCCCTCGCCCAGGCGCAATCGCGCATCCAGGCGATCGCCGCCGGACAGCGCCGGCTGCGTCTCGACATCGAGACCGACGAGATCGACGCCCGCCCCTATATGGAGGACCTACTGGACGAGATCGGCAAGGCGGCGGAGGGCCGCCCCATCTCGATCGATCTCGATATGGATTCGATCCGGCTGCCCGGGCGCGACGCGGTCTCCTTCGTGGTGATCGTCAACGAGCTCGTCACCAACGCGATCAAACATGCCTTTCCCGGGAACATGACCGGGCGGGTCGTCATTCGCTTCGGGAGAGGTGACGGTACCGAAGCCCCGACACTCGTCCTGACGATCGAAGATGACGGCGTCGGAATGCCGCCCCAGGCCGAGGCCAAGGGGCTGGGTCAGACGGTCATTGCGAGCCTGCTACGCAGCATGCGGGCAACCATGGATGTCGCCGCCCGCACCCCGGGCACAGAGCGCCCTGGAACCCGGGTCACGTTGATATTCCCTAAGAGAGACTGAGCGCAACGTGAGCTGAACCGACCGCGGGAGCTGCCCGGAACGGAGCCGCCGGGTGCCGTCAGCTCGCCTTCAATGCCCGAGATACGAAGCTTGCAATCTCGCGCGTCGAGAATGGCTTGCGCAGAAAACGCACCTGGCGCAACGCGTCCGGCACATCGCCCGGTGTCGCACCGGACACGAACGCGATCGGCGTCCCCTTGCTGAACAGGCTCTTGGCAACGTCGAACGTCTTGCCGCCGACAACGTCGATGTCCAGCAATGCGCAGGAAACCGGCGAGCCGATGGCGCGCCGAGCCTCCTCGACGGAACCGACAATGATGAGCTCGGCATCCTCGCCGAGCTTGTCCATCACGGCATACTCGATATCCATCGCGATGAACGGGTCGTCCTCGACGATCAGGATGCGGATCTGGCTCATCAATCCCGCGTCCTTTCTCGACCTGCCATGGAACTTTCGCCTCTGGGTGAAGAACGCGGCGAAGCATGGCGTTGTTCCGGCACGCGGGACGCACCGCGACGGAAAGCTCCAAATTGAGCTAAACATGCGGCAAGAAGGTTATCGAAGCGTAACCCTTTGCAGAAGCCTCTCCGTCTTGAGCAAGTTGCGAGACGTCAGCGGCGCCCACGCGACGGTGACGACGACGGCGCGAGCGTAAGCTCGAGACCGGTAACGCCGACGGCGACATTGAAGCCGCGCAGGGTCTGCAGTGAGAGAGGCTGCAGCGTGACATCCTTCTCGACGCCGCCGATGAGCATGTTCACCGATCCTCCCGTCCCCGCCGAAGCGCCGGCGCTTGCGCCAACATAAGTGCCCGCCAATGCCCCCAGGGGGGCTCGCGCATAGGGACCAAAGACACGCCAGCCCAGGCTGCTGCGCTTGAACGAGCCGACATCGAGCCCGAAACCGCGCACAACGCCGGTATAGCGCTGCACGGGCCCGCGGCGCGGCGTAAAACGGCACTCCATGGGCTTCTGCGATGTCACGATAAGGTTGAGTGCGCCGCCGACATGGCAACTCAGCCGACCTGCCGGGGCCCCGCTCTGTGCGTTCGCAGCCGTGGTTGTAAGAGCGCTCAAGGCGGCAACGCAGAACGCGGTTGCGGCGACAATTTTGGCAGGCCGATGGATCATGACGAATCTCCTGACAACATGGTTACCAAAAAATGCCGCAATAGCTCCACAGTTCCCAATCAGTCTGGAACCTAGGCAGGAGCGTTGCGTTCCAATTCCGCCCCTGGACGGAAACGTGAGATGTTCACTCGTATTAGCCCTCCTCTGCAAGCGACGCTGATCCCGACAGGCGGCGAGCCGGATCGGCTCCCTCCCTTTTGGGAACTTGAGGTTTTGATTGCGTCGGGATTCGACCAAACTACGGCGCTCGATATTCTCGCGATCCGCCGCGCGCAGGCCGAGACCGGCCGGGTTCCTGTGGCCCTGTTTCGCCCAAGCGACCCCTGGCGGCTCACCCGCGTCGAACTCGACGAAATCTCCGACAACGTCGCTTGAGCGACGGCACACACCGTCATTGGCAGAAGCGCGCCGCGGCTGAGCGGCGCGGCTGAATATCGACATGCAGATGATTGGCATGGGCGGCGTCCGAGCCCGGGCCTAGGCTGGTCGCGAAAGCCCCGCACGCCGATTGCCTCACCGACTTCAAAAAGCGGTCTTGAGCCAATCCTGCCGGCTTCTCGACCATGACACGAACACCGCCCGACCGTTCCTCGCCCATGACAAAAGCGAAGATATCGAGCGCCTGACCCGTCGCATGCTCACTGACCGGGCCGGCCGTCGAGCGGTTGCGCCGACGGCACTCATAGCCACCTCCAACCTGAAGACGCGAGAGATCCCGCCCAAAATGCCCTCGGGCGAGGGGCTGGACGGTATCGTCAAGCCACTGCGAAACCGTCGTCGCCATGGCACAGCTGATCGTGACCGGCGGCGCGAAGACAACCGTCCCCGGCCCGTCGCTCGCACGGTAGGCAAGCGCTTCCACGACGACCGGCTCCTGCACCCGGCAGGCCGGGTCCGTTGCCCGGTACTGCTTCGCATCAGGTTGACGAATGCGATTGCCCGCGATGGCTGCCAATGCCCGCATGCAGGCGCCTTCTCCGGGCGGAGTAGGAGTAGAGGTGACAGGTGACTGCGGTTCGACCAGCTTCGCAGGCGACTGTTCCGCGGGAGCCGGCACGGAGGGCAGCGCAGGCGAAGGTATAGCCAAATCCCGAGGGCGCGGTGGCGGCACACCAATGGGCGCAGAGCGCTCCGTCTGAGTACGTGGGGCCGGCTCCGCCTTGGAAGGCGTGCCAAGGGGCAGCATGGCGGCCACCGCGCCAATGCAGCACACCCGCACCACCAGCCCCATGCCCCTGGTCGTCATCGCAGCGTTCCCTCTTTCATTCAGGCCCCCGTCACCATTTCAGAAGGGAGCGAAAGCGGCGCAACGACGAGAAAGACAGCCAGAGTGATCTGAGCGCTGGTTCATACGTAGCTGCCAAATAAAATGGCCGCGTCCGTCGCATCCGGAAAGCTATGAGCAGCATCAGCCTTGTCGTTCTCGGCGTCCTTCAAATTTCGGAATGCACCTGAGGCAACGCAGGGTGTGTAAGGCTTGTTCCCTTCACCTCTCGTCTGCCCCGGGCCACCGAGTCGGAACCTTTGCGGCGGCGGAACCGTTGCTTCAACGATGCATGTTGTATTCTGAGGTTTCTCGATGTCCGGGTGGGCCGTGACATTCCTGATCGCAGCGCTTGTTGCGGCGATGCTGGCTTTTGGCGGTGTGCCGGGGCTGGCGACGATGGCCGCAAGGATCGTTTTCTTCGCTGCGCTCGCCGCAGCGGCGATCACCGGCCTGATTGCAATAACCAAGAGGCGGCGGTCGTGAGCCGGCCACGCGCCAGGAGAGATGTCATGAAATGGATTGCGCCGATGATCGTCGCCTTGCCGTTTCCGGCACTTCTGATCGTCTATTTTCTGGGCTGGTAAGGCGCACGAAAAAGGGTCCGTTGCGCCATGACGCCACGGACCCCGGTATCATACTGAGCTGTATCAGGCGGCCTTGCGACCGGCGCGCCGGTCAAAGAACAGCGCCTGACTTATCGCCGCCTTCACCGCTTCCGGCTGGAACGGTTTGGTGATCAGGAAGGCAGGCTCGGGCCGGTCTCCGGTCAGCAGGCGTTCCGGATAGGCCGTGATGAAGATCACCGGGACGTCGATCGCGCTCAGGATCTCATTGACGGCTTCGAGGCCGGAACTGCCGTCAGCAAGCTGGATGTCGGCCAGCACCAGGCCCGGCCGCTTTTTCGCGACAGATGCAATCGCCTCGCGATGGGTCCGGGCGACACCGGTCACCGTATGTCCCAGCTCTTCGACCATCGTTTCGATATCGAGCGCGATGATGGGCTCGTCTTCGATGATCAGCACGTCGGTGGCGACCTGATCGGCGATTTCCTGTCCCGCGACCTGGACGAGATTTGCCACCTCCGCCGCCGAGACCTCCATGATCACCGCGACCTCATCGAGCGAAAAGCCCTCGACGGTGCGCAGCAGGAAGGCCTGCCGTGGACGCGGCGTCAGCGCACTGAGATTGCGCTCGGCCGACGAGCGCTCCACACCGCCCGAAGACTGGTTGTTGATGCCGACCGACGACCAGAGCTTCAGGAAAGTCCTGTACAGTCCGGTGCGGGCATCGACGTCCCGCGGAAAGGAATTTGGATCGACGACGAGCGCTTCGAGCATTTCAACGACATAGGCATCGCCACTCGCCTGCGTGCCGTTCAGAGCTCGCGCGAAGCGGCGCAGATAGGGCAGATGCGGGGCAATTTCCTTCGCAATCGACATTGATTGGTCCTTCTTCAACCTGCCGAAAGTGAGCACCCGCAACGTGTTTCTGACAAGCAATTTATTTTACGATTTGCCCGGAACTTTTCTGAAACTAGACCGTTATCTGGCAGCATACGTGTCAATGATGCTCCCGGCGGATCATGATCGGCCGGGATGTGGAAGACGGTTGAACAGGGCAATCCGGCCGCCCCTGCAGCAAGAGCGGAGCGGCGTCGGCGCGAGGGTATGATGAGTGGTATGAAGATCGAGATGCCAGAGCCGAACGGGGGCGAAGAGACGGATTTCGAAGCCATTCTGGACCCCAGGGTTCAGGAGTCGATCGGCCGGTCGCTCAAGGCGCATTACGACGATCTGATCAACGCACCCATCCCCGACAAATTCCTGGTTCTGCTGGCGCAGCTGGAAGCCAAGGAAAGCCGTTCATCCGCTGAGGAAGCAAGTGATGAGCGCCCCTGAGTTCAAGGACGGCCTGATCAAGGAAATCCCGAACCTGCGCGCCTTTGCGGCGTCGCTTTCGGGTTCGATGCAGCTCGCGGACGATCTGGTGCAGGACACCCTGCTCAAGGCTTGGGGCAACTCGGACAAGTTCGAACCGGGCACCAGCCTGCGCGCCTGGCTCTTTACCATCCTGCGCAACACCTACTACTCGCTCTACCGCAAGCGCGGCCGCGAGGTGCAGGACAGTGAAGGCACCTATGCCGAGCGCATGGCGGTGCACGGCAACCAGGAGAGCCATCTCGATCTCGCCGATTTCCGCAAGGCTTTGGCCAAGCTGCCGGAGGAGCAGCGGGAAGTGCTGATCATGGTCGGCGCAACGGGCCTTTCCTATGAGGAGGCTGCTGAGATYTGCGGCGTCGCGATCGGCACCATCAAGAGCCGCGTCAACAGGGCGCGCACCAAGCTTGCGGAGCTGCTGTCGATCAAAGGTCTCGATGATCTCGGGCCCGATCGTCAGAGCGCAGCAGCGGTTCACAGGACCAGCTCCGAACCCATCCGACCCTGATGCGACTGGCGCGGTTCAAGACCGTCCGCGGCAGGCTTCTCGCTCTGCTGGTCGCAATCGCGTTGCCGATCGCCTGCCTTTCGGCGATCGCCGCGATCACGACCTATCGAACGGTCATCGCCTCAATTCAGACTTTCCAGATCCGCACGGCGGATGACTATGCCGTGCGCGCTCGCGTCTGGTATCGCGGCGCCTTGCGCTCGTTGCTGACGGCGGCCGCGGCCGTGGGCACGTCGAGCAGCAGGGATTGCGATGCGGCCGCCCAAGAGATTCTGAAGCGGGTAACCGGCTACAGCGCCCTTCACCTCAAGATGCGCAACGGCGAGATCTGCTCGGTCTCGCTCGATCCGCATGTCACCTCCGCCAAGCTTGCCGCGACCGCAGAGCGACTGAGCGCCAAACCACCGGTCCGAATCTGGGCGGGCACGGAACTGGCGACCGTGCGTTATGACGATCTCATCCTCGATCGGCAGCGCTATCTCGCAGTCTATGCTCATAGTAACGATCCCGAACAGCCTGCGCAGGAAGCTCTGCTGCTCGCCGACTCCGACCTGCTCAACAAGGTCTTCGACCTCGGCGAGAGCGATGAAAGCCTTGCAGTCGCACTGATCCATCGGGGCAGCGGAATCGTCACCAGCCGAGGAGCCGATGAAGGCGACGAGTCCTGGCTGCCGGCGCTGGAAGTGGTGCCCGAGGTCAAGGCGCGCTGGGAGGCGGCAAGCAGGGCCGGACCCAACCGCGCCTATGCCGCCCGCATGGTTGCCGAGCCTGACCTCTACGTGATCGCGAGTTTCGACAACGCAGCCGAACGTGCGGCCCAGACGCAGTTCCTCATTTTGCTGCTGACCCCGCTCCTCACCCTCGCCTTGCTCTGCTTCGTCTACCTGCGCGCAATCGACCGGCATTGCGTGCGCTGGCTGCGCGGCATCGAAACGGCGGCCAGGACACGTGCGAAACTCTCGAGTGCCCGGGCCCCGATTGCGGCGGATATGCCGAGCGACATGCGGAGCGTGGCGGAGGCCTTCAACGCGATGGTCGAGGAGGAGGAGGTGCGGCAGCGCAAGCTCTCGAACGCCCTCGACGACAATCGCTTCCTGGTGCGCGAGCTACATCACCGGGTGAAGAACAGCCTGCAGGTCGTCCAGAGTTATATCGGGCTGACCAAGCGCGATTCTCGCGGCGAAGCCAGGCTAGCGCTCGCCGACGCCGAATGCCGCGTCCACGTCCTCTCGGCAGCCTATCGCTTCACGCTCGCCGATGGAGAAATGCAGCCTGTCCGCGTCGACCTGTTCCTCGACGACGTCATGACGATGATCTCGAACCTCATCCGCCGCCGCGACCAGGGTCTGATCAGCCAGATCGAGACTATGTCGTCCCTTTCCGTCGACCGGATCATTCCGCTCGGCTTCCTGATCGTCGACGTGGTGGGGCGCGCCTTGCGGCACGGACCGGGCCTCACCGTGACGGTCACCGCTGCCGATATCGATGAGGAGACCATCGAGATCAGCATCAAGGCGGATCGCGAGATCGACCATGCCGAGCCCCCCAAGCTCTTCGCCGGTCTCCTGACGCAGATCGCGGCGACCGAGGTCTCCGCGCCGGGCGGGCGCTCACTGGGCTCCTGGCGCATCGTGCATCGGGACTGAGCCTGCTCAGCAGGCGCCCGTCTCGACCGGCTCGATGCTGACCCCAACGTTCAAGCCAAGGAAGGCTCCAGCGAGCCCGGTATAGCTGCCGGAGACCGGCGATGCGTCCTCAGGAACGCGGGCGACGGCGATGCGCAGCAATTGGCGGTCCGCCACCAGATCATTGGTCGGATCGAACTCGACCCAGCCGTCGAAGGGGATGAAGACGTCGGCCCAGGCATGCGTCAGGCCAGCCGGTGAGACGAGGCCACCGCTTTCCAGCGTACGCTCGTGAATATAGCCGGTCACGAACCGGGCAGCGAAGCCCAGGCGGCGCGCCAGCTCGATAAACACCCACGCATAGTCACGGCAGGAGCCGCTCCCCAGCTGTAGCGTGTCGAGCGGGTGTTGCGTGCCCTCGTCATAGCGAATGGCGTAGCTCAATGCGTCATTGATGGCATGAGCGAGATCCCGCAACAGGTGCCCGGTGCCGGTGCCGCTTCGCGCGCGAAAGGCGAGAAGCCATTGGTCGAGGGCGCCATCCGGATCGGCGCTTGCCAGAGCCAGATAGGGCTGTAGCGCCGCGCGTTCGGAGGGGGTGTAGACAACCCCCGTCATGGCCGCGTCGGACGCGAGCACCGGGCTCGGAAGGGCCGGTCCGAAGCGCTCGACCACCAGTTCGCTGACGATGTCGAGGCTGTCGGCCTGCCCCTCGAAGCTCGCGATGGCAACCGAATTGCCATAGGCATCATGCATCCAGCGCAAATGCGCCGCCGGAGTGATGCTGAGCGCGGTTTCCACGACGCGCAGGTCGAAACTGTCCCGTGGCCTCAGCATCAGGCGATGCGGTCCGAACTCGACCGGCTGGGCGTAGCGATAGGTCGTCGCGTGACGGATACGCAGCTGCACAGAACCCTCCAGGCCAAGCGATGCGCCTCATGGCAATCAGCGCGGCCACGGACAAAACAAGCCGCCCGAAGGCGGCTTCACGCGTGACAAGCGCGCGGGGCGCCCGTCGCACCGCGACTGAGCGCCCCTGATTGCGCTATCCCGCAGTCGGTTCCGGCTCAGCGAATAACGCTGGCGACCGGCCCGGTCACGCGAGCCTCCTGGGAGGTCGCGATGGCGCGCTTGGTCCGATCGGCGACCCTCTGGGCGGGATCCACCGATGCCAGCTGGCTATCTGTCGGGACGTTGTTTCGAATCTTGGCCTCCGCGACGGAGGTCGAACTTTGATCGGTCGCGCTCTGGRGAGCCGAGCCGAAGGTCAGCGTGGCCACCACCGCGCCCATGATTCCAAAGAAGGCGAAGGCGCGTTTGATGGGGGCAAGGCTGTCATTCAACATCTGTCTCTCCCTACGCCACGACCGGTCACCATTGACCGGTTTACGTCGAAGAGAACGCGACGCCGCCCGTTCGGTTCCCGTTGTGCGGGTGGCAGCGATCACGAAACCGGGAGCGGCGGTTCAGGTCTCCTCGTCCTCGTTGGCGGGCTGACGGCTGCGAAACAGCCGCCAGAGCGACTTGCCGATCCGGCGCGAGCTCAGATGCGCGCCGGCGAGACGCTTCTCCAGGGTGATCTTGCGGTCATGGAAATCCTCAAGGCCGGGGCGGTGACCGACACTGATGACTGTCGCGTGTGCGAGCTCGCCTTCGAACAGTCCAAGGAGCGAATTCTGGCTGTCCTCATCGAGGGCCGAAGTCGCCTCGTCCATGATGATGATATCGGGCTTCTGGATCAGCAAGCGCACGAAGGCGACGCGCTGACGCTCGCCGCCGGACAGGACGCGATCCCAATTATCCTCCTCGTTCAGGCGCTTGGCCATATAGGCCAGGCCGCAGCGCCGAAGGGCGGCAATGATGGTCTCGTCGCTGACGGGGATCTCGGAATCGGGATAGAGCAGGACCGTCCTGAAATTGCCGAGGGGCAAGTAGGGCTTCTGYGGCACGAACGCGATGCTCTTGCCGCGAGGCACCTGGATCGAGCCTGAACCCCAGGGCCAGAGGCCGGCCAGCGACCGGATCAGCGTGCTCTTGCCGGAGCCGCTTTCGCCAACGATCAGAACTTTCTCGCCGAGTTCGATGATAACCGTCGCGTCTGCGATGACGATGCGCCCATTGCTGTGCRCCAGCGAGAGCTCCTTGATATGAATCGCGCCGTCATCACTCTCGCCGAGCGAGATCTGGGTCTCGCCGACCATGATCGTGCCGACATCGAGCGCCTCCAGCTCTTCGACAAGCTCGTCGACCCGGGTGACGGAGGCAAACCACTCGGCCAGCCTGACAAAGTTGTCGACGAACCAGATCAGCGCGGCCTGAACGGCGCTGAACGCCGCGACGACCTGCATCACGGCCCCGAGCGTAACCTCGCCCGAGAGATATTTCGGCGCGATCAGCAGCAGCGGCACGATCGGAAACAAGGCACCATTGGTGTTGAGCACCAATGCGATCACACCTTGTTGGCGAATGACGCGGAGCCAGGCGGCCAGGACGCGGCCATAGTTCTCGCCAACCGATGCACGCTCGTCGGCATCGCCCTTGATCAGGGCGATGCTCTCGGCATTCTCGCGCAATCGCGTCATTTCTGCCCGGAACTGGGCCTCGGCCTCGTTCTTGGCCGCAATGCGAGCGACCAGCGGTCGTCCGGTGAGATAGGCCGCGAGCGACGCGACCGCCGCATAGACGATCGCGGCCAGCGCCATGTAGCTCGGGATCACGATCGCCACGCCACCGAGCATAAAGTGAGCTGAGCCTGCGACCTGCCAGAGGATGGCGGCGAAGGTCGCGGCCGTCACCGCCGCGCTGATCAAGCCGATCGCGAATTCGGCGAGCGGCTCGATCGCGAGCCGGACGTCATCTGCGATCCGGTATTCGGGAGCCGTCTGCCTCTTGGTGAGGAAGCCGAGCCGGTAATAGCGCTGAWCAGCGATCCACCAGCCGGCAAGACGCCTGGTCAGGTCCTCCCGCCATCGCGCCTGGAGCAGCATGCGGCTGATCACGAGGGCGGACAGCGACAGGCTGAATGCGATGACCAGCGCCGGCAGCCAGGCGATCACCGACCAGACAGCGCCGGTATCGCGCTTTTCAAGCGCATCGAAGAAGTACCGGTTCCAGCTGTTGATGCCGACGGCGCTCGCCGTCTGCGCAGCGACGAAAACCAGCACCACTATCGTCAGAACCCAGGCGCGCAACCGGGTCTCACCGCTCCAAAACCGCAGCGCGATGCGGAAAAACTGCCGCATGCGCGACCGCCTGGATGGTTGCGGCGTCTCAGCCATGGCCTTGCAACTCCCGCCCGAGATGTCATTGACCGGAGCATCATCGCGAGGTGTCGCAATCATAAACCGGAGGCTGGAGATCGGCACGCTCCACGGCGCTAGAACGCCGCAACGCTTCTGCCAGTTCCGCCAATTGCAAAGGATATGTTGCACCGCACGCAGCATGCGATTCGACATTGAGCTATGCCGGCTCCCCCGCGCATAATGGCGTCATGAAGACCATGCCCGACCATGCCAGCATAGCCCGGCTCGGAGTGCCTTGCCTGGCCTGTCCTTTGCGGCTGAAGGCGGCATTCAAGGACAAGAGCGATGAGGAAGTCCGCTTCATCCAGCGGATGAAGATCGATCATCGTTCCGTTCCTGCCGGATCGGAGGTCATTCATCCCGGCCAGGAAGATGCCGAGCTCTTTACGTTATTCTCCGGCTGGGCCTTTCGTTACAAATCGCTCTCAGACGGGCGGCGTCAGATTCTGAACTTCCTGCTGCCAGGCGATCTGGTCGGGCTGCAGGCTTCGCTCCTGAGCGCGGCCCAACATGGCATCGAGGCGCTGACCGATGTCGAGCTCTGCACATTTCCGCGCAAGCGGATCTGGGACCTCTTCGTGCACATGCCGTCGCTCTCATACGAGATCGCCTGGCTCGGCTCCCGCGAGGAGAGCCTGATCGACGAGAACCTGACCTCGGTCGGCCAGCGCAATGCGGGCGAGCGCATCGCAGCGCTGGTGATCTCGCTCTATCGCCGGGCCGAGGCGCTCGGTCTCGTCAGCGACAACAGTTTCCAGTTCCCCTTGTCGCAACAGCACCTCGCAGACGCGCTAGGCCTGTCACTTGTCCACACCAGCAAAACCTGGTCCCGCCTGCGCCGGGCCGGCCTCTTCTCGCTTGCCGGAGGACGGCTCACCTTGCTCAACCCGCGGCTGACCGCGCGCATGGCGCTGCTTTTCGAACGGGAACGCCATCCGAGACCGTTGATCTGAAACAGCTCAACCGCTACGCCGCACTCTTGACCCGAACTTCTTGACGGTTAACGTCAATTC